>DATMYQ010000076.1:0-2232 GCA_035560935.1 Patescibacteria group bacterium
ATTTTTCCCACATCATAAAAAACCCGCAAAACTCGCGAGTTTTCATTATTTCTTCACTCTTCCTGATTTAAGTGACCGGTCTTCATGTTTTTGTGTGCTGCTTTATACCGGCCCGGGAATCGGAAACGGAATGCGGCATACCGTACCCGTATCGCCGGATAAAAACTGGATGGTAGTGCCGTGACGGTGCGCGATGCTGTAACAGACGGCCAGTCCCAGGCCCGTGCCCGCTTCCTTGGTCGTAAAAAACGGGATGCCCAGCTTCGGCATGCATGCAGGATCAATCCCCTCACCCTGATCAATGACCGAAAGCACAACTTTGTTCGCTTCCACGGCCGTTCTAATAAACAAACATTTACCCGGCACCATCGCTTCAAAACCGTTGCGGGTAATATTCAGTATGAGCTGCCGTATTTTTTTTTCATCCAGGATAATATCGGGAACCGTTTGCAAATCATACGAAACATTGATGCCGTGAATGACGCCGTCGGAATGAATCAGCGGCTGCAAAGCCTCAATAATATGGTTTAAATTTTTTCGTTCCATAGTTACCGTCCGGTTGTGGGCTAGTGAAAGAAATTCGGTAATAATGCCGTTGGCCCGGTCCAGTTCCTCAATCATCAGCTGAATTTGCGAAGAAACCGGCAGCATATCGGCTCTGCGGGAAAAAAGCTGCAAGTATCCCCGCACCGTCGTCAGCGGATTTCTTACTTCATGTCCGATACCGGCCGCCATCTGCCCGACCAGTTTCAGACGATCCAGACGCGCCACTTCGGTTTCCGCCTGTCTCTTGGCTTGTTCGGCATAGTCCTGCACGTCTTTCTCCACCAACCGCACAATATGAACAGGATACCAGTAGAGAAAAGCGCCAATACCGGTGCCAATCAGCAAAAAAATAGCCGTTACACAAAAGGTTTCAAAAGCAATTGCCGCGGTGCTCTCATAAATTTCAATAAATCCGCAAATTTCATTGTTGTACCGGACCGGTGTGCGAAAAGGATGGGCGGCGGAAATTTTATCGTTAATGGTTTTGTTAAGTTTGACATTGGAGTATTGATCATAGACGATAATCGCCCGTATTTTTTCCTGGCCGGCGCTATCCAGGAATTTGGGTACACTATAGTACCATAACGAAGAATTATCCTGAATGACCGGTTGCAGTTTCCACGCAATGTCCTCGCCGCGAATCCGGGCTTCTTCGCTGAATTTATGCCAGCTGGTAAAAAAATACGTCAGCGGCATCAAAAAACTGATGGTGATCCCGACCAAAACCGAGAGGAAAACCATCTGCCGGGCAAATGCGGGAGAAAACTGTAAGCGGCTTGACACAAAATCACCTTCCTATGGGAATAGCCTCCCAATCATTCAGGATTTGTTGTCCGTCCTGCGAAAATACAAAATCTATCCACCGGGCCGCACGTTCACCCAATTCCTGTTTATAAACAAAAGACAGGATGACGACCGGCTTGTAGCGGCCTTCCAGAACATTGTCCCGGTTAGGCGCTACGCCGTCAAGCGCTAAAGCTTTAATCCCCGAATTCGGCTGGCATATTTCCGGTAAAGTGGTCAAGCCAAAGGAACCGGTCGTCTTTTTTAGCGCATCGCTCATGTCACTGTTTCGGTAGATCGTTTGCCAGCGATGGCTTCTATTGGCCTCCGTCACAATAGCCTGGTAACCGGGAATCAGGTTATATAGGATCAGATTCGTGCTGTCGCTGTCCTGTCTGGTAAAAATGTAGATCTTGCTCCCGTCGGACCAGGTCGTTTTTTTCCCTTCCAGGATTTCGTTAACTTCATCCGAGGTGACATTTGAATCCGCCACAGCGTGGTGCGCGGCAAAAGTAACGGCAATCCGGGCATAGGGTATTTCTTTTAGCCCGGCATCCCGCTCTTCCTCCAGCAACGGCCTGGAAACAAGACCCAGTTCCAGTTTCCCCGCGGTGACGGCATTAATGGCCCCGGTGGAACCGATGCTTTCGGGAATTTCAATGGCAACACCCGTTTTTAAACGATAGGCTTCCGCCAGTTTGGACGTAATAAGAATATTGCTGCCCGATCCGGCGATCACCAAACGATCCTGACCGGCGGCAGCAGGGGTGGTTTTTTCTTCGCTGGCCGTATCCGCCGGTACTTGGCCGCACCCTGTCACCAGTAACAATATTAATAGAAGCATGCTTATAACTATCCGTTTTGCCGCTAACATACAGGCCTCCAGCATACGCGTACTTACGT
>DATMYQ010000077.1:0-2975 GCA_035560935.1 Patescibacteria group bacterium
GAGGTGATTTGTAATAACTTAATATTCCTTAAATTAGTCATTGACGAATGCAGCAAGCATGAATTTATGCCGAACATCGTGCTTTCCTCCGACCAAATCGAAACCATGAAAGCCGCTGTGAAAAAGAATGTGGGAATCTGCTTCCTGATTGAAGAAATTGCCCGTAATTGCGACGGGATAGCGTCAATCCCGCTCACTGACCCCTTGTACATTGAATTCGGCCTAGCCTGGAAAAAAGACAAATATTTATCCAAAGCCATGCAGGCGTTCATCAGTTATATTACCAAGGTCGGTTTTTCCAATCCGGTGCGCAAGCGCCAAAACAAACTGCGGCATAAATCCTGCCCTATTGACAAGTTCGATTGAGTCTTGCCTCCCGCAAACCAATATCCTGATATTCCTCCTAAAATACACCAAAGGGGCGTTTGTCTGTAAAACACAGACAAACGCCCCTTCTTCAAAACATAAAACAGGGGGAACAAGCATAAACCATGAAGACAGATGTATCGTTTTTTGATCTGCCTGCGGATTTTTTTCCGCACTGCTCTTGGCAATTGAGTCACCGCAATGGGATTTTGCCCTTTTTTTGCGGTAAAATACTATACTTTCCCTTTTGTTTCTAAGTATTCATCAATGATTTTATCCAGCACAAAAGGCGATTTACGAAAGTTATTAATTAGGGAGGTCAGCATTAGGAATACCAGCATTGTTACATCGCCGCCTCATCGCGTAGGCTGCTCTCGTAAACGGGCCAAAGCAATCAACCCGCCGGCGGCCAATCCCAGGATCAATCCGGCACATCCCGCGCCGCAGGAACCGCAGATGCCGGTGCAAGCTGCATTTCCTGCAGTCGACGCCAACCCCGGCGTCAAGGACACGCCGGCTGCTCCCAGACCCATTCCCAACGATTTCAATGGATTGTTCATTTTATATACTCCAAAGCGCCCTCTTTAGCCGGAGTTTCCAAACGGCTGCTTCGCCAGCCTCGCTCCCCGACGCCATAGGCCAGGGCTTTTTTCGGGCAGGCATCTTCGCATTGCCGGCAGGTAACGCAGTTCAGAACCTGATAATGCAATCCTTCTTTCCCTACTGACAACGCGCCCATCGGGCACTGCCGCGCGCATTGGCCGCAACCGACGCATTTGTCCGCTAACAGTTTCAGTTTATACGTAAATCCCAGTCGGGCGCCCAGGCTATGGACGGCGCTTTGCACTGCCCCCACCGGGCATAGGTAGCTGCAGAAACCCCGTCCGCCCTTGGCCAGGATGCCGAAGATCCCCAACCACAAAATTGCGGTAATCATGGCTGTGGAACCCAACACGCCAATATCACGTTGAATGCCGCCTACGACCAACCTTTCCAGAAAATTATAATTGCACAGAGCGCAGGCAATGGAACCCGCCACCAGCGGTGAAACCAGGTATCCCGCCAAAAATCCATATCGAATGGGAACCGGGCTGACCGACTTTTGCCAGTCAATTTTGTATTTATCGGGCACCAACCGGCTTAAATATTCCGGCAACGCTCCGCTGGCGCACAATCGACCACAAAAAACCGGTCCCAGCAAAAACGCCGTTACCACTAGTAACACTAAGGAAATAAACGCCACGGACACCACTTCCAGCGGTTTGCCGGTTAACGCATTCAGAAGAGGAATACGCAGGCAAAAATCGTGGATATCGCCGGCCGGGGCGGCTTGCAGCCAGGCTGCCAATGTTTTTTGATAATAGGCAAAAGGAGCGAAAAACAAAAATACCCCCGCAAGATATCCCAACGCCCTCATGATATTTTGTCTGTTCATTACAAGGCCTCCTGTCTACGGTTTATGATGAGCATCATGTTGTCCTGAACTATCGCCTGACTCGTTCATGTCCGGGCATTCTTCCGCCGCTACGGCGGAGTTCCTTACGTCCACCGGCGTGCGCGCTAAAATCTGGCCCGTTTGCTTGTTGCTGACCTGAATTTCTCCCAGACGCTGCAGATGAATCTGATTGACCGGTAGTTCCGCCAGGTTAATCCGGGCCTTCACCCGCAGCGTTTTTCCCGGCGCGATCGTGCGGGTCAACTCTGTCGTAGGTTTTTGAAATCCTGGAGCGCCGCTTTCCAACAGCACTTCATTAGCGAATGTTATCGTGTTTACTTGAACCTCCAACGGTTTATCTCCGTCATTTTTAATCAGGAAGTTCGATATAAGCACCTTATTCGGTTGCAGCCACTTTTTGGGCAATCCCTGGTCATTCAATTCAAAGATGATCGGTTTGTCCGATTTTAGTGATCCCTCCGCCACCGCAATCAATCCACTTGTTTGTTCCTTGGCGACGGCATTTTTGTAATACCCATAACCCAAGGCAAAGAAGAACCCAATGGCAATCAGCAATACAGCGACAAAATTAGGCCCGTTTTTAAACAACTTCATTTAATGTTCAGTCCTTTCTTTATCGAATACTCGCAAAAGCTGTTCCAGCCTGGAATGCGTGCGCAATGTGCGCTACCTTGCATTCTTCTGTTGTGAATTTTAAAATTAGCAACCTCGTCACGTTATCAATATATTCTTATCCACATACCTCCACAGAACAGTAAAGCCGGAAAGCAAATGAATGCTTCCCGGCCTTTAGTTTACTAATCAGCCCAGAACAAGCCCGTCTAAATTCTTTGGAATAGGTTATTACTAGTATAATTCCAATTTCCCTTACCGTCTACTGTCTTAAAGTACTATTATTTTGCCCCAAAATGCGGCTTAGCGCCGGGAAGCCGCATTCATATTTCCAATGAATCCCCAGCCAGGATCAATATCCCCTATGTATTGAAGCAGATGGTCGATTATCCGCAGTTAACACCCGACACGATCACCAATGATACGGGGCTCTCTGTGTCGGCTCAAACATTGCAGAATTGGGACGATCATCGTGAAAAACAAACTTGCATTCGTTCCGCTATGTCATATTTAGGCGTGGAAATCTTCCTCCGCCTATAAC
>DATMYQ010000078.1:0-2111 GCA_035560935.1 Patescibacteria group bacterium
ATATAAAATAGCGGGGAAATTTTTTTGCTTATTTTCCAATAAAAATCAAAGGTTTGAGAATTATAATGATATCAAAGGGAAAAACCGATAAAAAAAATATAGTTGTGGTTATAGCAAAATGCTGTGATAAGGCCGTGTGTAAAATCAGGTTACTGAATATAAAAAAATAAGGAGAATCACGATGAGCGTTGCAGCAATCGGTAATACTTTCAGCCTGAGTCTTCCGACACAACAAACGCAGCAGAATACGTCTTCTTCCCAGTCGACAACGAGCAGTAGTAGCAGTAGTGTTGGAGTTGCCGCCACCGTGGAATTGAGCGGTGCTTCAGCAAGTTCAGGTACAACTCAGGCCAGTGGCGCCGTACAGAGCAGTAGTGGCGGTTCAGGATCTTCCTCCAGTTCAAGCCAGTGTGTGCTGGGGAACCCTGTGTGTTTGAATTGTGGACAGTGTGGCAAATCAACAACGCAGTCTCAGACTGGTGCTTCGACTCAGTCGCAGAGCAGTATCGGCGGATTGATGGTGACCGATACCAGTCAAAATTATCAAATGACCAATGCGATTAATGCTTACGACAAAGCGAGTATTTTTGCGTAAATTGAGACTGCTTAGCAATGCAGTAAACAGTTGCCGACGGTTCCCGAAAGGGTATTGGACAGGCGGCTGTTTTTTTTATTGCAGAATAAGAGCAATAATTTTAACATGGTTTTCCTATAGAATTGCTCGGATAAAGAAGATTGTTGCCAACTTCTGCCGGAAAGCGCATTGTGCTATTGCCCCGAATGAATATTGGGTATAACATGATAGCGGAAGAAGATAAACGATATAACGCTGTAAAGGAGAAAAATGATGGACAACCAGAGAGTAAATCCTGATACTTTTGAATTTTTTATGAGTCCTATCAGTATCATTGGCAACGAATGCCTTGACCGGGTGATCAGCTATATTAAACCCATGCGGCTGGGCAAAGCACTGATTGTCACGGACCATTTTTTATACCAGAGCGGCGTTGTCAACCCCTTGCTGGAATTGCTGCAGAGGGCAGGCCTGTTCTGTGTTCTCTACGATGAGGTAAAACCAAACCCGACCGTAGAAAATGTTAATTTTGGCCTGAAATTATATCGGGACAACGGCTGCGATTTTTTGATTTCGTTTGGCGGCGGGTCGCCGCATGATTGCGCTAAAGCCATTGCACTGCTGGCTACCAACGGCGGTAAAATTGAAGACTATGAAGGCGTTAATAAATTGCGCAATCCGTCGGCCACGCTGGTGGCAATTAACACCACTGCCGGTACGGGCAGCGAGTTGACCCGGTTCTGCGTAATTACCGACGAAGAGCGGCGGGTCAAAATGGCCATTTCTGATTGGCATATCACCCCTTGCATTGCCGTCAATGATGTGGCGTTAATGATGGATATGCCACCGGGGTTAACCGCTGCCACTGGGATGGATGCATTGACGCATGCCATTGAGGCGTATGTTTCCAGCGGCGCGAATCCGGTGACCGACTGTAAGGCGCTGAAAGCGGTGGAACTGGTGGCGGGAAATTTACGGACGGCCGTAAAGGACGGGCACAACCGGGAAGCGCGGATGATGATGGTATATGCTTCATATTTGGCGGGAATTGCCTTTAATAATTCCAGTTTGGGCTACGTGCATGCGGCAGCCCACCAATTAGGGGGATTTTACAATTTGCCCCACGGTTTATGCAATGCGTTGATGCTGCCGGCTGTGGTCGCCTACAACGCATCGGCGGCACCGGATAAATACGCTGATATTGCCCGGGCGTTTGGAATCAAAAATGATGCCCCGGGGAATTTGGCGGAAAAACTGGTGAGCGCTATTCGCAGTTTGGCTGCGGATATTGGTATTCCCAAAGGATTGCGTGAGGTCAAAGGTTTTAATGAAAAAGATATTCCGCTTTTGTCGGCCAATGCATTGAAAGATGTTTGCGCACTGACGAACCCTCGGCAAGGTGAGGCGCGGGATATGGAAGAAATTTTTCGGATATCCATGTAGACAGTACAGAATCAGTGGTTATGGGGAGCGGAACCGCAGTTTTGCGGCGGACGCTTCCTGTTTTTTTGTATTTAAGCAAGGCCGTGGTTGACAA
>DATMYQ010000079.1:0-19789 GCA_035560935.1 Patescibacteria group bacterium
CAATAAATACTTCATTCTGCAACCGTTTCTCCTGTGGGCCACCAGCTTTCGCCGCACAAGCGGTCAAGAATAATGGCCACGGCAGCCCGAACCGGCAAATGATTATACGCTCCCGGACCATAAATGGGTTCCAGGATATAGTCAAAACCGGCCATTACCTGCCGTTCAATTCCCCAACCGGTGCCAAACAATACCAGACAGGGCGTATCGTCGGTCTGCAACCGTTGCCGCAACTGCAAATACGACACCGTATTGTCATATTTCCGGGCATCGGTGGTAACCACGATCGGCCGTTTGCCTTCGGCCTTTTCAATATCTTCAATCGCACCGGCAATACTGGAAATCAAAGTTACAATACTCAGAGCTTCCTTCCGGTCCGGATTATATTCACCGCCAAAACCGTCCCGCCAATACGACAGGATCTCCTGGGCCAAAGCTGTCTGGCTCTCCAGGGGATGAATGATAAAATATTTTTTAATATCATAAGTCCGGGATGTGCGGGCAATATCATGCACATCAAAATTTGTAATGGCTGTGGTAACAATTTCATTGTTCTTATTGTAAATCGGATAATGAACCAATCCCAGATAAACAGCTGCTGCCATACTATTCTCCTGCCAACTCTTTACGTATTTCCGCCAACAGCCGGGCATCCTGCGGTGCCAGATTCAGGCGCTGCAACAGTTCCGGCCGGCGCTGCCAGGTGTTTTTTAACGATTCTTTGCGGCGCCAACGGTCAATGCGGGCATGGTCACCGGACACCAGCACCTCCGGCGCTTCATAGCCTAAAAAATTCCGGGGCCTTGTGTATTGAGGATATTCCAGCAGGCCACTGTAAAAGGAATCGTGCTGCGCACCATTTTCAGCGCCCAATACGCCGGGAATCATCCGGGCTACCGCGTCAACCATCACCATGGCCGGCAATTCACCCCCGGTTAAAACGTAGTCGCCAATCGAAAGGGCTTCATCGGCCAAATGCAGTCGTACCCGCTCGTCGACGCCTTCATAATGACCGCAGATAAAAACCAGCTGGCGATAATTGGCCAGTTCCCGGGCTTTGGCCTGTGAAAAGGGCTCCCCGCCGGGACACATCAGCAAAATCCGCCGTTCCGCCGCGGTCGAGTCCGCCGTCACATGGGAAACAGCCCGAAAAATCGGTTCCGGCTTCATCACCATGCCGGGCCCGCCGCCAAAGGGATAATCATCGACGATCCGGTGCTTGTCATAGGCAAAATCCCGGGGATTGGTCACCCGGATATTCAACAGGCCGGCATCCTGGGCCCGCTTCAGAATACTGTGCCCGAGAGGACCGGCAAACATCGCGGGAAACAATGACAGAATATCAATCTGCATAAACGTTCTCCCTTTCCGTTCCGGTTACTCCCATTCTTCCTGCAGACGGACAACCATCAGACCGGCGGCCAGATCAATGCGCTGCACCACCTGCTTCAATGCGGGGACCAGCGTCACTTTTCCATTCTGTTCCACCACATATACGTCGTTGCTGCCGGTGGCGATCACATCCGTCACTCGCCCCAGCGTCTCGCCGTCTTCGGTTTGCACCTGTAAGCCAATGATATCAAAGGTATAAAAATGACCTTCCGGCAATTTTACCAGCTGATCCTTGGTCACCCGAATCTCTTTGCCCCGCAGCTTCTCCACGGCATTTTTGTCTTCCAGGCCCTTAAACTTCAGTAAAACAAATTCTTTATGGTAGTTCACGTTTTCCACTGTCAGGCTGACCCCGTCCTCCAGTATGATTTCTTTCATACTTTGGAAGCGGTCAGGGAAATCGGTCAGGGGAATAACACGAACGTCACCCCGCACGCCGTGCGGGGCAACAATTTTACCAATAGAAATATTCTGTTGGTTCATCGCTTGACTACACCTTAGCTGCGAAACGCAACAATTTTGCCGTCTTCCAGCAAAATTTCGGTGGCCATCATTTTATGGAGGTCATCGCCCACCGACACCGTAATCATTTGCTCCATGGTCCCCTGGACAATTTCCGCGCCGATTTCCAGCTGCGCGGTTTCTTTGATCTTCTCCAACAAGTGATTTTTGAAATCCATACGTTTCTGTTTTTCCGCATCGATCTGCTGCCGCACCGCAATCAACCCTTGCGCGTCCTGACGGGCCTGTTCGGCCATCATCCGCTTGGCATGGAATTCAATTTGCTGCAATTCCATATCCGTCTTTTTGATTGCGTCCTGCATATCGGCAGCCAAATGCGCTTTCAACGCGTCAGTGACAACTGCCTTGATGGTGATCGGGCACTTAATGGTCAGTTGATTCATGTCGGCCATGCTTGACCCACCTTTTCAATTAATTGCATCATGGCAAGGCTATACAATCTCTACCATGACTTTCTTGTTTTCACGGGTTGCGGCAGACTTGACAACCGTCCGGATCGCTTTCGCAATCCGGCCCTGTTTGCCAATAATCTTACCCATATCTTCCTGAGCGACCCGCAATTCATATACGGCGCCGACGGCATCCGCCGTTTCCGTCACATTGACCTGGTCCGGATTTTTCACTAACGCTTTGGCGATGACTTCAATCAGTTCTTTCATAAACTGCTTCGCCTCTTTCTACGCTTGTTTCCGGGCGCGCTTCATTTCATCCCACTTTTTCGCAATACCGGTTGTTTTCAACAGGGTTTTTACGGTGTCAGTGGGCTGGGCGCCTTTTTCCAGCCATTGAATGGTCTTTTCTTCGTCCAGTTGAATGATCGCCGGGTCCTTAGTGGAATCATAGTGACCCAGATTCTCAATGAAGCGACCATCCCGCGGAAAACGGGAATCAGCAACAACTACACGGTAAAAGGGGCTTTTTTTCGCACCCATCCGCTTTAAACGAATTTTTACTGCCATGAATATCACCTCCTTTACCAAATTCAGCCTACCAAACTTTTATTGCATAAAAGGCAGTCGGAAACCACCTTTTTTACCACTTTTCTGCATGTCCTGGAACTTTCGCATCATCTTGCGGGCTTCCTCAAACTGTTTCAGCAACCGGTTCACATCCTGAACACGGGTACCGCTGCCCAGCGCGATGCGCTTGCGGCGACTGCCGTTGATGATCGCCGGATCACGGCGCTCTTTGCCGGTCATGGACCGGATAATGGCAATGAGCCGTTTGATCTCTTTATCGTCAAAGTCCATATCTTTTAGCTGCTTGATTTTATTCAGGCCGGGAATCATCCCCATAATTTGATTCAGGGGACCCAGTTTTTTCACTTGCTCGATCTGCTCCAGAAAGTCATCCAGCGTAAACTGATCTTTCCGAAACTTTTTTTCCATCTCGCGGGCTTTTTCCAGATCCAGAGTGGACTCCGCTTTCTCAATCAGCGTCAGTACGTCGCCCATCCCTAAAATCCGTGAGGCCATCCGGTCAGGATGGAAGGTTTCCAGCGCTTCCATTTTTTCACCGGTACCGGCGAACTTGATGGGGCAGCCGGTCACGGCTTTAACGGATAAAGCCGCGCCCCCCCGGGCGTCGCCATCCAGTTTGGTCAGAATGATGCCGTCCAGCCCCAGATCCGCGTTAAAGGATTCAGCCACGGTTACCGCGTCCTGACCGGTCATAGCATCCACCACCAGCAGGATTTCATGCGGCTTCACCGTCTGCTTAATGGATTTCAGTTCCTGCATCAGTTCTTCATTAATATGCAAACGTCCGGCGGTATCGATAATCACGACATCCCGCGCCATTGACAGCGCTTTGCTTACGGCTTGCGCCGCAATTTCCACCGGGCTGATATTGTCGCCCAGACTAAAAACAGGCACTTCCAGTTTCTCGCCCAGTACCTGCAGCTGTTTAATCGCCGCGGGCCGGTATACGTCCGCCGCCACCAGCATCGGCTGTTTGCCCTGTTTTTTCAGCATATTCGCCAATTTAGCAGCGTGAGTGGTTTTACCGGCACCCTGCAGGCCCACCAGCATAATCACCGTCGGCGGCCGGGATGCGATGGCGATGCGGCTTTGAGTGCCACCCATCAGCGCCGTCAGTTCTTCATTGACAATTTTGATGACATGCTGGGCCGGCGTCAGACTATCCAGCACTTCCTGCCCCACAGCCCGCTCTTTGATCTTGCCAACCAAATCCTTGACGACTTTAAAGTTTACATCGGCTTCCAGAAGCGCCATCCGTACTTCTTTTAACGCTTCCGCCACATCACTTTCCGACAATTGACCGCGGCCCCGCAATTTTTTAAAGGCCTGTTGCAGTTTATCGGAGAGACTTTCAAAAACCATGTTTACACCTCCGGAGAATCCTCCAGTAATTGTCCCAGTTTTCCCAAGGCCTGATGAAACGGCGTCAGTTCCTGAACCGACGCCGGCAGTTGGCTGAGTAGCCCGTGTACCTGCCGCAGGGTTTCTTTCTGACGTTCATGGCGGTCGACCAGGGCCAGTTTGATTTCATACTCTTCCAGCACCTGTTCCGCCCGTCGTAAAATATCATGCACCGCCTGCCGGGACACCCCGAATGAATCGGAGATTTCCGCCAGCGACCAATCATCCTGATAATGCATTTCCAATACCTGTCGTTGCTTTTCTGTCAGCAATGCGCTGTAAAAATCCAGCAGCTGCGTGATGCGCAGCACCTTGTCCAGCATGTTGTTTTCCTTGTTCATCGCCGTCACCGCCCCGACCGGAAATACCACTTTCGTCATTATAATGGTTCCTCGATTATCTGTCAAGTACTTTTACTTGTCAGCAAACAGAGCCGCGGCAAAATCTTTGGCATCAAAGGGCCGTAAATCGTCGACGCCTTCTCCCACGCCGATCCACTTCACCGGCAAGCCCAATTCCTGTTTCAGCGCAATCACGATACCGCCTTTGGCAGTGCCGTCCAGCTTCGTGAGCACCAGACCCGATAATGTAACCACTTCATTAAATAACCGGGCCTGATTCACCGCATTCTGCCCGGTAGTAGCATCCAGCACCAGCAAGGTTTCATGGGGAGCATCCGGTATTTCCCGGGCAATCACCCGGCCGATTTTTTTCAGTTCTTCCATTAAATTGGCTTTGGTATGCAGGCGTCCGGCAGTATCAATAATCACCATATCGGCTTTGCGGGCTTTGGCCGCCTGCACGGCGTCAAAGGCCACCGCAGCCGGATCCGATCCCTCGCTGTGCTTGATCACTTCCGTGCCGGCCCGTTCGCCCCAAACTTCCAATTGATCGATCGCCGCCGCCCGGAAGGTATCGGCTGCCGCCACAATCACTTTTTTTCCCTGCTGAGCATAGAAATTGGCCAGTTTGCCGATGGTGGTGGTTTTTCCCACCCCGTTAACACCGACAATCATCACCACGGTAGGCGGTTGCGCCGCTTCCAGCGGCCCCTGTTCACTGCCGTTCAGATAATTTTCCAACCGTCCGCGCAAAAAGGGACGCAAGTCATCCGGACTGTTGATTTCGCGGGATTTAATGCCTTGGCGAATATCCCCCATTAATCGATTGGTGGTCTGCACGCCGACATCCGCTACCAGCAGCACCGCCTCCAGCTCTTCCAGAAATTCATCGTCAATCTTGGCGCTGCCCGTTACCAGCTGTTCAATTTTTTCCGTAAAATTTTTGCGGGTTTTTTCCAAACCCGATTTCAAGCGGTCAAAAAGTCCCATATTGATCCTCCATTCTTTAATAAACCGGCATATTACCCGGCTTTTTCCACCAATTTGACGGAAATCAGCCGGGATATTCCCGATTCCTCCATCGTCACACCGTGCATGACATCCGCGACTTCCATCGTCCCTTTGCGATGGGTAACGATGATAAATTGGGTATGCCGGGCAAAATCCGTCAAAAATTCGCCAAATCGCTGCACATTGGCCTCATCCAGTGCGGCATCAATCTCATCGGCGACGCAAAACGGCGAGGGCCGGTAAGACAAAAAGGCAAACAGCAGCGCAATAACGGTCAAAGCCCGCTCGCCACCCGACAGCAACGCCAAATTCTGCGATTTTTTCCCCGGCGGCTGAACCACAATATCAATACCACTGTCCAGTACCTGATCAGGCTCCAGCAGTACCAGTTTCGCTTCCCCGCCGCCAAACATTTTGCGAAAGGTTTCCCCAAAATGGCCGTCAATTTCACGAAACGCTTTAATAAACTGCTGAGACATGGTTTTATCGATATCCTGAATCACCGAGGCCAGGTAATTTTTTGCCTCCACCAGATCCTGATATTGAGTTTTCAGGAAGCGATAGCGTTCACGAACCCGGTCATACTCTTCCATCGCCGCCGGATTCACCGGCCCCAGTGACGCAATCTCATTTTCCAGCCGGCGGACCGCCGCCAATAGAGTCTCGGCAGCTTCTTCCCGGCGTAAAAACTCTGCCTGCTCCCGGCTCAAAAGATAATATTCCGTCAGCTGCTCACGGCAACTGGTGACTTCGTAGGCATATTTGGTCGCCATCAGCTCCATTTCATGCAACCGGTTTTGCGCGTCCTGGCTGCGCCGCCGCAAATCCTTCAATTCTTTTTCCAGCTTTTGTTGGGCGGCCAGAGTGGCCATCTTCGCCGCGTAAACTTGCGTTCTTTGCTGTTCGCATTCTTGCCGCCGGACTAACAGCTGTTCTTTTTCCGCCGTCAGGCTTTCCCGTTCCCGGACCGCAGTTTCCATTTGCTGCGTTAACTGCTGTTCTTCCTCCTGCAACCGCTGCCATTGACGTTCCAGCGACGCCAGTGCTTCTGCTTCCCGCCGCCGGTCTGTCTCCCGCGAGGCCAGTTCCTGCTGCCGGGCGCCCACTTTGATCTTGATTTCCGTCAGTGCCTCCTGCATGCGTTCCTGTTGTCTTTTTAACTCCTGCAGTTGCTGCTGCCATTCAACCATCTGTTGTTTGTGGCCGCCTTCGCTGGCTTCCAGCTCACTGATCCGCGCCTGCGCCTGCCCCATCCGTTGCGCCAGTAATTCCAGTTCCTGCTGCGCTGCCCCGGTTTCCGTCGTTACCGTTTGCACGGCCATTTGTAAGCGATTCTGATCCGCCTGGCTTTTTTCCAACCTGACCACCAGTTCCGCCCGCCGGACCTCTATTTCCTGCACGCGGGTCTGCACTTCTCTCAACCGCTGTTGCAGCTGGGCCAGCGTCTGATCCAGCCTGAGCGCGGTCGCTGCGGTTTGTTCCGTTTCCTGCCGCAACGCCGCCACCTTGGCCTCCAATTCCTGTATTTCGTTGCTGCGGCTAAGAAAACTAACCTCTTTCCGTCCCAAACTGCCGCCAGTCATTGAGCCGCCGGGATTAAGCAATTCACCGCCCAAGGTCACTACTTTAACAGAAAAACCGGCAGCCCGGGCGATATCCAAGCCCTCATCAATGGTTCTGGCAACAACGGTCCTGCCCAGCAAAAATTGAATGACCGACCGGTAACGCGGGTCACATTCCACTAAATCAGCGGCAAAGCCCAGCGCGCCGGAACGGCGAACCGCCGTCAGCTCCGCATCACGCGGCTGACTCTTTTTCACGGTATTCAACGGTAAAAATGTGGCCCGCCCCAGGTTCATCCGTTTCAAATACTGAATCGCCTGCTTAGCCACTCCGTCGTCTTCCACAATCATGTGCTGCAATGCGCCGCCCAGCGCAATTTCCACCGCCGTTACATACTCGTCGGGAACTTTCAGGATCGCCGCCACCGCGCCGCAAATTCCCCGGGCCCAGCCATAATCGGGTTCCGGATTTTCCCGGCACTTGAGAATGCTGCGAATTCCCCGCCCAAATCCTTCATATTCTTTTTGCATCCCGGTCAGAACTTTCAGCCGGGACGCGCTTTCATTGGTCTGACGGGCCAGCAGCTGCTCCTGTTGCCGTAACTGCTGCCTTTCCGCCTCCCACTGGCGATGCTGCTGTTCCAGGTTTGCCGTTTCCTGGCGGCAATCCTCCATCCTTGTCTGCATTTCCAGTTGCTCATTTTTCGCAGCCGCCACCTGTTGCTGCTGTTCTGCCAGCAGTCCCTGATATTCCGACAGTTCCCGGCGCTGGTTTTCACGGCGGGCCTGCAGTGACTGACTGTCGCGCTCCATGGTCCTCAGGCTGTTACGTTGATCAACAACCGCCTGTAATTGTTCAAAAGTTTTGCTCTTCCCCCGCTCCAGGTCGTCTTCCATCTGCCGGATCGCCGTCGCGCCGTCCCGTTGCCGTGACTCCTCCTGCCGGAGTTCTTCCCGCCACTGGGTCCATTCCGCCTGCTTGCGCTCCAGTTCCTGCCGCAACATTTCCATTCCCTGCTGCTGTTCCCGCCGTTGCACCACCAAACGCCCCAGTTCTTCTGCAACACGTTCCCGGGCCCGCCGCTGCTGCTCCATCCGTTCCGTCAAAACCGCGTGTTTTCCTTCATTGCGTTCCAAAGCAGTGGCACTACTGACTAAGTCCGCATCCACTTTGCTTAGTTGCTCGTCCGTTCCCGCCAATTCATCCGTCAACCGCTCCCGTTCCGCTTCACTGACCGCCAGCCGGGCCGCGCTGGAACTTTCCTGGTCTTGCAATGACGCCTTCTCCAACTGAGCGCTCTCCACCATTTTTTCCGCTTTCGTCAGTTTTTGCAACAACAGCGTCACCTGGCAAGCTGTCAGCTCCCGGTATAGTTCATGGTGCTGCCGGGTGCGGCCGGCGCTTTCCGCCAACGGCTCCAGTTGCCCCTCCAACTCCGAGGTAATATCATTGACCCGCACCAGATTATGCTCTGTATCTTCCAGTTTGCGCTGCGCTTCCCGTTTACGGTGTTTATATTTGGTAATCCCCGAGGCCTCTTCAAACAAAAGTCGACGTTCTTCCGGTTTATTGTTCAGCACTTCGTCGATTTTATTTTGGCCGATCACCGTCATGGAATCTTTGCCCAAGCCAGTATCTGCTAACAGTTCATGAATGTCTTTCAGCCGGCAAGGCGCTTTATTGATGTAATATTCGCTGTCACCGGACCGGAATACCCGGCGGGTCAGGGTTACTTCGTTGAATTCAATGGGTAAACGTCCCTCGCTGTTGTCAAAGGTCAACGACACTTCCGCCACTCCCAAAGGACGGCGGTTGGCGCTGCCGGCAAAAATCACGTCTTCCATC
Source organism: Patescibacteria group bacterium (assembly GCA_035560935.1). Lineage (GTDB taxonomy): Bacteria > Bacillota > Negativicutes > Sporomusales > Sporomusaceae > DATMYQ01. The sequence continues at coordinate 9,056 of DATMYQ010000079.1, forward strand.
TTGGCGCCCCGCAGCGTTCGCACGCTCTGTTCACCCAAGGCCCAGCGAATGGCATCGGAAATATTGCTCTTGCCGCTGCCGTTGGGACCAACGATGGCGGTGATGCCGGGACCAAACTCCAGTTCTGTTTTTTCTGCAAAGGATTTAAATCCATAGGCCTCAATTTTACGTAACAAAAACACTCACCCTTATTGTCCGAATATCCTTATTTTGACGAAAGGAGAATACGTCATTTTTTCTCATCAAATTTTACCACGAGCTGCCCCTTTTCACAATAAACAAAAACTCCCAAAAATAGTCGGCACTCCGTCGCAACGCGATGACCACCAAAAGAAAAAAGCCCCGCCGGAGCAGTCCGGGCAGGACTTTTCTTGTGTTTACCTGGGCTCCACAATAAAGCGGATCGCGGTGCGTTCCTCACCGTCAATCATGATCTCGGAAAACGCCGGAATGGTCACTAGATTAATACCGTTTGGTGCAACAAATCCCCGGGAAATGGCGATGGCTTTAATGGCCTGGTTGACAGCTCCTGCGCCCACCGCCTGAACTTCAGCCGTCCGGCTTTCACGCAAAGCGGCTGCCAGGGCTCCTGCTACGGATTTCGGGTTCGATTGGGCTGATACTCTCAGTACTTCCATTGCTTCGTTCATCCTCCTTTATCCGTGGGATCAATCTATATTAGCAATAGTATTCCCCGTCGTTTCCCGAAATCCTTTTCGTTTTTTCCTTTTAAATTTAAATTTGGCAAATCATGTTTTTATTGATGACATAGCGCAACCGCTCTCCCTGCAGCACGAACTGCCCTGATGGTAAATTTTCCGGATGGAGCCGCAGTTCTCCCAGCGCAAAACGCTGTTTCAGTCGCTGGACATTGTGGTTGCCCACGCCGCGCATTTTGGATCCTTCCCGAACCGGGTACCAAATGTCGACCGCTGCCCCCGCCGGCACATCAAAGGCTTTTTCCAGGCAATGCGCCAGCATGATGTAATACAGTTCCGCTTCTACCATTTCGCCAAAGGCCGGGTGAAAGGGGCCTGCTTTAATCGTTTCCGGTTGCCGCAACTCTTCCGTATCCTGCAGACCGGTACGGATCACCGGAATCCCCTGGCGGCTGAAATATAATTTCATATACGCACAGCGCTGCACCGCATCGTCCAACGACAACGGCAGATAGCGTCCTGCCCGGAACCAGTCGGCCAAAGCCGTCCCGGTCAACACCAAGGTTGGATAAATCCGGACAAAGTCGGGACGAATCTTAGCGGTTTGCCAGACGGTTCCGATCAGGCTTGGCCAATCTTCTCCCGGCAAACCGGGCATCAGTTGAATGCCAATACTGAGCCCCGCCTGTCGCAAACGCTGCGCCGCCGCCGCCACCACTTCCGCAGAATGGCCCCGCTCGGCCAGTGCCAAGACCTTATCGTCCAACGACTGAACGCCCATTTCCACAGTAGTTACGCCATACTGCCGCAAATTTTCAATCGTAGCTTTTTCCAGGCAGTCCGGCCGGGTGGACAATCGAATCGCCTGAATTCGGCCAGTCGTCAAAAAACAGGCTGCCGGTTCCAGCAACTGTTGTTGCAGCCGGGGTTCCAGCGCGGTAAAACTGCCGCCATAAAAAGCCACTTCTACCGGGCGCGGTCGACGAGGTCTAGCCAGATGTTCCTGGATCACAGCTTCCACTTGTCTGGCACTGACCGGCTCTTTCACACCGGTGATGGATTTTTGATTGCAAAAACTGCATTGATGACGGCAGCCATAGTGCGGAATAAATAAAGGAATAATATACGGATTCATGGCATGTCTCCTTCGAACAACGGAAAATTCAGGGCGGCCTGTTGGCCGCCCCTGATCGTACATTCACCGGTTAATTCTGTTCCGGCAACATATTCATTTTCGTTAACGCTTCCTGGGCCGCTTTTTGTTCCGCTTCCTTTTTGCTCTTACCCCATCCGGACCCCAACCGTTCATGATTAATGGTCACACTAACCTCAAACAGTTTATCATGATCCGGGCCCTTTTCGTTAATCACTTCATAGATCGCTTTGCTCTCGTTATTACGCTGGACGACTTCCTGCAGCAATGTTTTGTAATCACGGAGATAATCTCCCTGTTTCACAATGCGCAGATCTTCCTCCAACTGTTTCAGAACAAACTTCGCCACGCTTTTAAAGCCGGCATCAAGATATACAGCACCAATCACCGCTTCAAACGCATCCGCCAGTATGGAAATCCGTTCCCGGCCGCCGGACAGGGCTTCGCCCTTCCCAAGCAGCAAGTAAGTTCCCAGACCAATTTTCCCCGCCCGCTGCGCCAAAGTTTGCTCACAAACCACTTGCGCCCGCGCTTTGGTCAGGTCACCCTCCGGCAAATTAGGACACTGGCTGAACAAATAGGAACTGACAATCAAGTCCAGTACCGCATCGCCCAAAAACTCAAGCCGCTCGTTGTGGCTACAATTCGCGCCTTTGGATTCATTGGCGTACGAGGTATGAATCAACGCTTGGTGAAGCAATTTTACGCTGTTAAATTGAATGCCCAAAGTCCGGCATAAGTTTGCCAACGCCGTGCGGCGCTTTTCATCCAAATACGAATTCATAAAAGGTGCTATTACCCGTTAAATTTCCGCACCAGAATAGTGGCGTTATGACCGCCGAATCCGAACGAATTAGAGAGCGCAGCGTTTACGACCTGTTTCCGGGCTTTATTGGGCACATAATCCAAATCCAGTTCCGGATCGGGAGTTTCCAGATTAATGGTCGGCGGAATTTCGTCGTTAACAACCGTCAATACCGTGGCGATGCATTCAACGCCACCGGCAGCTCCCAGCAAATGACCGGTCATGGACTTAATGGAGCTGACCGCCAGCTTTTTAGCATGATCACCAAACAACGATTTAATCGCCAACGTTTCGTTTTTGTCATTGAGCGGCGTCGAAGTGCCATGAGCATTAATATAATCCACTCCGGCAGGTTCCATACCGGCGTCCTTGATAGCCATAGCCATGCAACGCGCCGCCTGGGCACCTTCCGGAGCCGGAGCCGTCATATGGTAGGCATCCGCGTTATAGCCATAACCAACTATTTCTGCGTAAATCCGGGCGCCGCGAGCCTGCGCGTGTTCCAAGGATTCCAGAATGACCACACCGGCCCCTTCTCCCATGATAAAACCATTCCGGTTCAGATCAAACGGGCGGGAAGCCTTTTCCGGCTGGTCGTTGTGGGTCGACATCGCTTTCATCGCACAAAAACCCGCCACCGCATTCTGTGAAACCGCGGCTTCCGTACCACCAGCCACCATCACGTCCGCATCACCACGTTGAATGATTTTAAACGCATCACCGATGGCGTTCGTACCGGTGGCGCAGGCAGTCACCACCGACAGGCAGGGCCCCTGCAAACCAAAAGTGATCGAGGTTTGCCCCGCCGGCATGTTGGCAATCATCATCGGCACGAAAAAAGGACTGATGCGATTCGGTCCTTTTTCAAACAGGACTTTATACTGGTCATGAAGCGTTTCAATCCCGCCAATGCCGGTACCGATCAATGTGCCAATCTGACACAAATCCTCCTGTTCCAAATTAAGCTTGGAATCTTCAATGGCCATCTTAGCAGCGGCAACGGCAAACTGGGTCACCCGGTCCATCCGCTTGGCCTCTTTTTTGTCAATATACTGGGTTGGGTCAAAGTCTTTGACTTCACCGGCAATCTGGGTAGCATAATCTGTCGGATCAAAGCGGGTGATACGGCCGATTCCGGACTTTCCTGCCAACAGGCCCTGCCAAAAAGCATCAGTACCGATACCCACGGGAGTAATGGCCCCCATTCCAGTTATCACGACTCGTTTTTTCAAACTGTCCACCTCATTCGTTTATTTCGTCAACTTCATGCAAAAGTCGGTTAAAAATCTCTTTCACCGGTAATATTTCATCTATTTTATGAACGCACTCTCCGGTAAACACCAGACCAGTGTCAACATCTCCCTGCTGAGCCCGAATCAACGCGCTGATAATGCAAAAATTGTGTGCGCAATGTTTCAGACAGGCCATACACTGATCCGGAGGAGGAACCGTGCCTTCGATTATTTGCTTCGCGTAAGGATTCATAATGGCCTGACCAGGAAGTCCTACCGGACTTTTGATTCTGACCACATCTTCCACCCGGGCCTTCAGATAAAATTCCTTCAGTGCCGGTGCGCCATTGGATTCTTCACTGGCGGCAAAGCGGGTTCCCATTTGCACACCATCGGCTCCCAGCCGGATCAGGTCAGCAATGTCCCGTCCGTTTGTGATGCCGCCGGCGCCAATCACCGGAATGCTTACCGCTGCTTTGATATCTGGCAGCACTTCTTTGACTGATTTGTCCGTGCCCAAATGACCGCCGGCTTCCTTGCCTTCGACAATGATCGCCGCTGCACCCAGTACCTCAGAAATTTTGGCTCCCTTCACACTGGAAACAATAGGAACGATCGGAGTACCCGACCCTTTTCCCAATCCAAACACATCCCGGGAAAACCCGGCGCCCGCCACCACCAGATCGATGCCTTCATCAATCGCTGTTTTTACGATATCAGCAAACACCCGGGCGGCAACCATAATATTAATGCCGATGACTCCTTTGGTCAGCGAACGTGCCAAACGGATTTCATAACGCAATTCATCAAAAGTCATACCGGACGCAGCAATCAGTCCAACACCGCCTTGTTCGGCGACGGCAGCAGCCAGCCTTGCGGTAGAAAGCCGAATAGCCATGCCTCCCTGGATAATCGGTACTTTAGCGACGTGTTTGCCGATCCTAAGTTCTGGAAGCTTCAAGAAATAACTCCTCCATTTCAAATACAACAACGCACAATTACAATGTTTTTTATACTTGTTTTATACTTATAAAAAATTCCTTAACAGCAGCTTTAAAGAAAGTCCCGCGAAAAGTACTGATATTTCACGGGACCTTCCTGTTCATAAAGCTCCACACCAGCCTGCTGGCGTATTTTGTTGCTTTCCTAAAAAGCGCCGCCGATTAGGCTTGCTTTTCTTTATCGATGTATTCCACAGCATCTCTAACAGTTTTAATCTTCTCAGCAATTTCGTCGGGAATTTCAATACTAAATTCCTCTTCGAAAGCCATGATCAATTCAACAATATCCAGGGAGTCCGCGCCCAGATCGTCGATAAAAGTGGAATCCACAGCAACGTCGGCTTCGTCAACGCCCAATTGTTCAACTACGATTTCCTTCACCTTATCAAATGTGGTCATGCTATTTCACCTCCTTCCAAGGGTATCTTTCCTTCCCTTAAACAGCAACATGCATTTCCACCCACAGCAGTGCCAATTACATCAACATACCGCCATCCACCTGCAGTGTCTGACCAGTAATATAACCGGCAGCATCCGAAGCCAGAAACAATGTCGCATTCGCAATATCTTCCGGAGTTCCCAGTCGGTTCAGCGGGATTTTGTCCGCCAAATCGGTTTTCACCTGTTCTGGTAAGCCTGCTGTCATATCGGTAGTAATGTATCCCGGAGCAATAGCGTTTACGGTAATTCCCCGGGAAGCCAATTCCTTGGCCATCGCTTTCGTAAAGCCGATAACGCCGGCTTTCGCAGCGGAATAGTTGGCCTGTCCCGGATTGCCCATCAGCCCCACCACCGAAGTCATGTTGACGATGCGCCCGCTTTTCTGTTTCATCATAACGCGGGAAACGGCTTTGGTACAGTAAAACACACCTTTTAAGTTCGTGTTCATCACTGCGTCCCAGTCCTCATCCTTCATCCGCATCAGTAAGCCGTCCCGGGTAATCCCGGCATTGTTGACCAGGATATCAATCCGGCCATAGGCATCCATTACCTGTTTAACCATCGCCTCCACGGAAGCACCATCAGCGACGTCCGCTTGAACAGCTATCGCTTCACCGCCGTTGTCGACGATCATCTGTCGTACGTTTTCAGCAGCAAGCGCATTCCCGGCATAATTCACAACGACTTTAGCCCCGGCTTTTGCCAGACTCAAAGCCACTGCCCGGCCAATTCCTCGGGAGGCACCGGTAACCAGAGCAACTTTTCCGTCTAAATGCATTTTAACGAACCTCCTTGAAATAATCAAGGGTTTTTTCTAGCGAGGTCAGATCTTCCACATTCATCGTTTCCACCGTCTTGATGATCTTTTTGGTAAATCCGGTTAATACCTTGCCCGGTCCCACTTCGACAAACACCGTCGCGCCAAAATCGGCAATACGGGAGACGGAATCTTCCCACAGTACCGGATTGGCTGCCTGCTTGATCAGAGAGTCTTTTACCGCCTGACTCTCGGTAATAATTTGCGCGTTGATGTTGGCTACCAGCGGGATGTGGGCATTATGCACCGTAATGCTGTCCAACTCCGCAGCCAGCCGATCCGCCGCCGGTTGCATCAATGTGCTATGAAACGGAGCACTGACCGGCAATAATATCGCCCGCTTCGCGCCCGCCGCTTTCAATTCTTCCACGGCTTTTTCCACCGCGGCTGTTTTCCCGGCAATCACAATCTGTCCCGGGCAGTTAAAGTTTACCGCTTGCACTGCTCCGGCTTCCGCCGCCACCCGTTGGCAAATATCTATAATGGTCGACCGGTCCAGACCCAAAATCGCCGCCATGCTGCCCTCGCCCAACGGCACCGCTTCCTGCATAAACAGGCCGCGTTTGCGTACCAGCTGCACCGCGTCCTTAAATGCCAGTGCTTTGGCAGCCACTAACGCCGAATACTCTCCCAAACTGTGCCCGGCAACGATGTCCGGGTTAATGCCTTTTTCCCGCAACACTTCCTGGCAGGCCACGCTGACCGTCAAAATCGCCGGTTGCGTATGAAAGGTTTTGCGTAATTCTTCTTCGGGGCCGTTAAAGCAAAGGTCTGTAATGGAATAACCCAGCGCGTCATCCGCAGCTTCAAAGACGGCTTTGGCTACCGGAAAGTTCTCATAAAGATCTTTACCCATACCCACAGCCTGCGAACCTTGCCCCGGAAACACAAAAGCTATTTTTCCCATTTCTCCGCCTCCTGTTTTTGTTACTTTTACTGCAATCTGGCGATCACTTTTTTGCTGTCTTCTATAATTTCCCGGATGATCATGGCCACCGGTTTGATTTCATGGACCATTCCGGCGGCTTGCCCAAGCATCACCGAGCCATTTTGCACGTCGCCGTCCCGAACCGCCAAACGCAATTTGCCGACGCCCAACTGATCCAGTTCTTCGTTGGAAGCCCCGCTGCGTTCCAATTCACCAAACGCCCGGGTCAGTTTATTGGCGATGACCCGCACCGGATGGCCGGTATTGATACCGGTAACTACCGTAGAACGATCCCGCGAACGCAATACCGCTTCCTTATAGTTGGGATGAGCCGTACATTCGGTCGAGGCCACAAAGCGGGTACCAATCTGCACCCCTTGAGCCCCTAAGGCAAAAGCGGCTACCATTCCCCGTCCATCTGCAATGCCGCCGGCAGCAATCACGGGAATCGACACCGCATCCACCACCTGCGGAACCAAACTCATCGTCGTCACTTCCCCCACATGGCCGCCGCTTTCCATTCCCTCGGCGATCAGCGCATCCACGCCAATCCGCTCCAGGCGCCGGGCCAGAGCAACTGAAGCAACCACCGGAATCACTTTCGTGCCAATATCTTTCAGCGCCGCAATATATTCGCCAGGATTGCCCGCACCAGTGGTCACCACCGGTACCCGCTCGTCGATGACCACCTGCATCACTTCCCGGACAAACGGCGACATCAACATGATGTTTACGCCAAAAGGGTTTTTCGTCATTTGTTTTGTTTTGCGGATTTCCTGTTGCAAAATTTCCGGAGTCATTTGTCCGGCACCGATAATTCCCAGACCACCGCTCTCAGAAACTGCAGCAGCCAGTTCTGCCGTTGCAACCCAGGCCATCCCCCCCTGGAGTATCGGGTATTGAATATTAAGTAACCGACAAATTTGACTATCCAACAATCGCTGTATCCTCCCTATACCATTTCATCACACAGGACGCCCAGGTCAGTCCGGCTCCAAAGCCCACCAGCATGATTACGTCACCATTTCTCAGTTTTCCGGCTTTCATCGCGTCCTCCAGTGCCATGGGAATGGACGCCGCCGACGTGTTTCCGTATTTTTCCACATTAACAATCACTTTATCCATAGGAACTTTCAACCGTTTGGCCGCCGACTGGATGATCCGGATATTGGCCTGATGCGGCACCAGGCAATCGATCGCATCCGGAGAAAGTGATGCATGTTTCAATGCTTTTCCCGCCGCTTCTCCCATGATTTTAATAGCAAATTTAAATACTTCATTGCCTTGCATATGAACATAGTGTAAACGATTGGCCACTGATTCGGCGGATGCCGGCATCCTTGAACCACCGGCCGGCATTTTTAGCAAATCACCGCCGGACCCGTCCGCCCCGATATGCAATCCCAAAATGCCGTACCCCTCCTGAACTTCTCCCAGCACGGCCGCACCGGCACCATCACCAAACAGCACACAGGTATTGCGGTCTGTCCAGTCAAGAATTTTACTCAGTGTTTCCGCGCCAACCACCAGTACTCTTTTATATAACCCACTTTGAATAAACTGGGTTCCCACCGTCAATCCGTACACAAAACCGGAACAACCGGCGGCCAGGTCAAACGCCGCCGCATTGACAGCCTGCAGGTTCGCCTGGACCAGGCAGGCTGTAGACGGGAAAAACATATCCGGCGTCGCCGTGGCGACAATAATCAGATCAATTTCCGACGCACTAACCCCCGCGTCGGCCAAGGCGTTCTGAGCAGCCCGGGTAGCCAGATCGGAAGTGGCTTCGGTATCACTGGCAATCCGCCGTTCACGGATACCGGTTCGCTCCACAATCCATTCATCCGTTGTATCAACAATCTTTTCCAAATCTTTGTTCGTCAATATTTTTTCTGGAACGTACGTACCCAGACCAATGATTCCGACTGATTTAACTATTTCCTTCACCACTGACAACCCCTTCCTTGGCAATATTCTCACAAATGTGCCCCACTACATTTTTTTCCGTGAATTCATGCGCCACACGAATCGAATTTTTGATCGCCTTGGCCCGAGAACTGCCATGGCAAATGATAAATCCTCCATTAATGCCTAATAGTGGCGCCCCGCCATACTCGGCATGATCCAATTTCTTTTTTAATTTATTCAACGCCGGCAAAACCAGCATCGAAGCTAATTTCGCCCAAATGCTGCTACTTTTGACCGCGTCTTTTACCAGTTGCATGATGGTGCTTGCCAGCCCTTCGCCCGTCTTCAACACGATGTTGCCGACAAAACCGTCGCAAACCACTACATCCACCGTACCTCGCGTAATATCACGGCCTTCAACATTGCCAATGAAATTCACCGTTTTCAATTGTTTCAACAGTGGATAAGTACTAAGTACCTGTTCATTTCCCTTGGTTTCTTCCTCACCAATATTCAGCAGTCCGACGCGAGGATTGGAAATTCCCAGCACATATTCCGCATAAATGGCTCCCATAATGGCGTTTTGCACTAGGTGCCGCGGTTTACTGTCAATATTGGCGCCCGAATCCAGCAAAACCGTCGTCCCGGTTAAATTGGGAATCGGTGTCGCGATCGCCGGCCGTTCAATGCCGTTGATCCGGCCAATGCCCAGTAACGCCGCGGCAACAGCCGCGCCGGTACTGCCGGCGGAAATGGCTACATCACATTCGCCCGATTTCACCAAGCGGGCGGCTACCACTACCGACGCATCCTTTTTTTTACGAACTGCGCTGCCCGGGTGTTCCGTCATCTCAATTACTTCGGTGGCATGATGCACGCGCAGCGGCATCTCTCGCCAACCATCACAACGGTTTAATGCCCGTAAAATCTTTTGCTCGTCACCCACCAGAACGATTTCCCACGGCCGCCCAGCGGCGGCTGACGCCTGAGCCTGATCACGAAACTCCCTGACGGCTTCGATAGCTCCCATAACAATTTCATCCGGTGCAAAGTCGCCGCCCATGGCGTCAATGGCAACTCTCATGCATATCTCCCTTCTTTCGCCGTTCAAAGCCTATACTTCACAGCACGATATATTCATCAAACATTTTATCCGTTTTTTTGCTCACATCATCTCCGGCACCGAGTCCAGCGAGACAATGATGAACTTGGCCCGGAACACTTCCCTGGTTTCATTGCGGGTTTTTACCCAGATAAAAAATTTATTCCCTCGCTTTTTGATCACTTCCGCTTTGGCAATCAATTTTTCTCCTACATGTACGGGAATTTTATATTTAATATTGGCTACCCCGGTAGCCGCCAACGGCGCGTCAATAACCGCCAGTGCCAACGAGTTGGCCTGTGCATAAATATAATGACCCCGCGCCACCTGGTTTTTCTCAAATACCATATCTGAATTGACCGTCAACATCGATATAGCCGAGCGCCCCAGTTCCAGATCGATCAGTTCCCCAATCATATCGTCGCTGGTAATCGCCTTCACTTTGTGACGCGCTTCCTCGGCCATCTGTTTAGCCCGTTCCCGCAATTCCGGTATGCCCATTTCCAGGCGGTCCAAACGAATCGTCTGGACACTGACCTTCATACGTCCGGCCAGTTCTTCGTCGGTCAGGAACGGTGTCGCATGCAATTCTTCCCGCAACAACGCCTGTCGTATTTTCTTTTGTTGACGCGCCATAAACATCACCTATTTTTATTACCAAGTACTACTACCAATTCCTATTCCATAT
>DATMYQ010000080.1:0-6614 GCA_035560935.1 Patescibacteria group bacterium
GATTATTGTCAATTTTAACCCTTTTCCTGGTTTTCACACGCTAAAATTTAACATCGTCATAACAACCAACAGTTAGTGGTCGAATATAATTATGGATGAAAACTATCAAAATTATCGCTAGTCGTCTCAGCTTTGCGGTACGGCTGATAATTTAGGAGGAATATCTATGTCCCTGCAAGCTTCTGACCCTTTATTTACCCGATCTTCCAATCCCGCAGATCTCCTGCCATTATCTCGTGGTTCTTCGTCCGGTTCATCACCGGTCCGTCAGTTTCCCAACTCGGGACAAGCGCCTCCTGAATTGCTCCAGATCATCCGACAGAAGCAAATCACTTCTCTGTATCAGCCCATTGTCGATTTATGCACCGGCAACATTCTGGGTTATGAAGCTCTGAGTCGCGGACCCGCAGACAGCCCTTTTCAAATGCCGCAACCTTTATTCGCGGCAGCGACCAAGCACAATCAATTACTGGCACTGGAACAAGTCTGCCGTGAAATTGCTGTCACCAACTTTCATCCTCCCACGCCGGACTATATGTTATTCTTAAACATGAACGCTGACGTCATCCATGATCCGCATTTCAAGGCCGGGTTTACACGCGAAATTTTGGGACGACAAAATATATCCCCGGCTTCGGTAGTTTTTGAAATTACTGAACGAACCGCTATTGACGATTTTGAAAGTTTCTGTCGTTCCTTGCAGCACTATCGTCAACAGGGCTACCAAATCGCCATTGACGACGCCGGCGCCGGTTATTCCAGTCTGCAGGCAATCAGCGAAATTAAACCGGACTATATCAAGCTGGACAAATCTATAGTTGCCTCCGTTCATCAAAGCCCCCTTAAACAATCTATCCTGGAATCCATGGTCAAGCTGGCCCGTATCATTAACAGTAAAATCATTGCCGAAGGGGTTGAACTAGAAGAAGAATTGTCATACCTGGTCCGAAACGGCATACACTACGCCCAGGGGTACTTGTTAGCCCGCCCCCAGTTCCCTCTCTCGAGCATCCCTCAGGAGGTGAAAGATTTGATTGTGGCAAACATAATCTGTAAAAGCCCCGTCTCCGAGCCGCTGCCCAACATGGCGCTGGGTGAAACCATCGGCCATATTGCCCACGAAGCGCCCGCACTTTCCCCGACACTCCCGGTAAAAGACGCTGAAACGATGTTCACCGCCCACCAAGTCAACGGTTTGGTAGTGACTAACGCCCGCCACGAACCGGTAGGATTGCTGATGAAAGACAAATTATATTATCAGTTGGGAACCAAGTATGGCGTCTCTTTGTATCACCATCGTCCCGTCGAACTGGTCATGGACAAATCTCCCCTGGTTGTTAACGCCGATCTTCCGTTGGAAGCCGTTTCTCAAATGGCTATGAACCGCGATGAATACAATCTATATGACTTAATCGTCGTGGTTCGCAACGGTCGTTATTATGGCGCCGTCTCTGTCATGACTCTTCTGAATACCATTACTAACCTGCAAATTCGCCGTGCTCACAATTCCAATCCATTAACTGGTCTTCCCGGTAATTTGGTGATTGAAGACCGTCTGAAAAATCTGCTTATTTCGCAACAGCCTTTTGCCGTTTTCTACATCGATCTGGATAATTTCAAAGCATACAACGACAAATATGGTTTTGAGCGCGGCGACCAGGTACTGCTTCTCACGTCTCAGGTGCTTAGCCAGTGCATCGCCCATACTGGACAGGGCACCACTTTTCTTGGACATATTGGCGGCGATGATTTCGTCATTATCACTGCTCCAGGCAACGTGCAAACTATGGGCGACGCGATCATCCAACGGTTTGACAAAGAAATTCTCTCCATGTATCAGGAAGAAGATCTCGACCGGGGTTATATCACCGTTAAAAACCGTCGGGATGAAGTGGAACAGTTTCCGCTGATATCCATTTCTCTCGCAGTGGCTTCAACCCAAGTTCGCTCCTTTGATAACTTTCTGGCAGTGGGTGAAGTGCTGGCGGAACTAAAAAAGCTGGCCAAAAAACGCAGCGGTTCCTGTCTGGTCATCGACCGCCGCGGCAAATGTACTTCGTGATTACTTCACCAGTGCTCCGACCGCTCTGACAAAAGTATTTGCCAATTCTCCCTCTCCAGTGCTGTCGCCAACCGCGAAAATTTATATTATAATTATTAAATTAAGTTACTGCTGTTTTCTCATCCCAATACAACCAAACGATCGTTTTCGCTTTGCGGAGAATTAGCAGCATAACAACGCACGCAGCAAATTGTCATAGCCAAAGGAGAAGGATAGATTATGACCTGCCCCCCCGTGTCGCTACCCCACCACAAATATAAAATTATCATTGCCACTGCCTCCATTGGCGGCGGTCATACGAAAGCGGGCCAGGCAGTCCAACATGCATTGTCGGCTTATGAAGATGTAGACACACAATTAATTGATTTTACCGCCCCCTCCTTATCCCGTCCCGGCAACTTGGTGAAATCCGCTTATTTGTTTATCCTGCAAACCTTCCCGGCAATATACGGCTTTTTATACCGTCTATCGCAAAAGCCTTTCTGGGGTTCGTTATTCTGCCGACTGACAGCCGCCATCATGCAGCACAGCGTCCGCCAGCTATTAGCCGACCAAAAACCGGATATCATTCTATGCACCCACCCCTTCCCTTGTGGCGGTGCTGCTGAACTGCGCCGCCGCGGTTGTCTGAACGTGCCGGTCGCCGCAGTGATCACCGATTTTGTCGTGCACCGTCTCTGGGTTTACAACGAAGTCACTCATTATTTTGTCGCAACACCAACGCTCAAAGTTACATTGGAACAAACCGCCGCGTCCCACCAATATATACAGGCGACCGGTATTCCCGTCCACGAAAGGTTCAGTCACTTTTTATCGCGTTCGGAAGCGTGTTCCCAGCTTGATTTAAATCCAACCCGTCGTACCATTTTGCTGATGGGTGGCAGTTTGGGTCTGGACGCGTTGCAAACGGTATTGCTCCACTTAAACAGATTAACCGATCCGTTCAACATCATTGCCGTAGCTGGCACCAACGATGCCTTACGCCAAAAACTGGAACGTACTGCCACGCAATCGCCTCATCAAGTGAAAATTCTGGGCTACACGCAGGAGATTCCTTTATTAATGTCAGCTGCCGATTTATTGATCACGAAACCAGGCGCATTAACGATTAGTGAAGCTTTGGTCAAAGGTCTCCCCATGTTGTTATATCAGGCACTACCCGGTCAGGAAGAGGATAATGCCGCGTACCTTACTGCTTCGGGTGCCGCTTGCTGGGCCACCACGGAGCAGGAGCTAACCCGGGAATTGACCCGGATATTAACCGACAACGAAGAATTAACGGAACGAAGCCAACAGGCGTTAGCATTAGGATGTCCCAACGCCGCGAATCACATTGCCACATCTGTATATCAGGCCTTGACCGATAGGTCTCCCTTTCACCAACCTTGACTATATCGCTCAGGGCAGAAGGTAGGGATTAAGCATGAGATTACAAAAAATAAAAAATGCAACCGCAGCAGTCGGAATCAAATTACTTCTTACTACCGCCAGTCCCTTACAAAGTTTACTGGACACTCCCGGTATCACTCACGATTTCATTAACCGTCAGGCCTTATCCATTCTTCGTCAAGACGGCTTTGTGCGCTGCGCCGATTTTTTAACATTATATCTGCCGGAACTCACCGCCGGCGTTTTTTGGGCGGATGACGGGTGGAAAAATATCCATCATTATTTCAATCCAGTTACCAGAAAAGGGTTATGGAAATTTAATACCGCATTAAACGACTACGCCGCTTATCTAAGTGCCGCCAATACCTGTTCTTTGCAACACGACTGGCGGCGCAGCATTTTTTTCCTGGGGGCGGCAGCCCATCTGCTACAAGATCTCTGTGTACCCCACCACGCCTCCGGGCGTTTGTTCTCCGGCCACAAAGAGTATGAGAGCTGGAGCAGCCTGCACCACCGCCAATATGCCGTTTCTCACCAAGGACTGTACCACCTGCCGATTGACCGTCTGATGATTCACAACGCCGAAATCGCCGCTGATTTGCTCAGTTGGGTTTCCGAGCATTCCACAACAACTTACGATGCTGCCAGCCGCATCGCATTGCCACTGGCACAGCGTTCCACCGCCGGTCTTTTTTTACGTTTTTTCACCGCACTGCCTTTGGCAAAGCAGGCCCGAACGCCTTCTATTCATTCGTTTGATCTGATTTCCGGATTCGAACCTTTTTCCCCTTACGGGCAGGAAAGAAGCGTCACGGCAGCGAACTAAATATACAAATATCTCCGGACTTGCCAGGCTTAAAGCCCGAGTTCCGCCATCGTCAAGGAGGCGACATATCATGATTCCTGTTGAAACAGAACTGAAACTTCGTCTGGTTCGTCCCATTACCCTGTCCCAATTGATGAGCCATTCTCATCTGCAGGAACTGGCCGCTGGTCAGTCACCGGTGCGCCAGCAACTGGAAACCACTTATTACGATACCCCGTCTTACCGCCTGCTCCACAATCGTCTTTCTTTCCGACTCCGCCACGAAGGCCCGCAATGGATTGCCACGGTGAAAGCGGGCGGCGGCGGTAACGGTGGCCTGCACCAGCGGGAAGAACATAACTTGGTCTACGGCGAACCAATACCCGACATTTCTCCTTTTGTATCTACCTCCATCGGGCCGCGTTTGCTGGCCGCCTTGGGAGAAGAGACATTGCAGCCTATTTTTTCCACCCATTTTGACCGGCATACATTGCAGTTAACCTTTCCTGACGGTACTCAAGCCGAACTGGCGCTGGATGAAGGCGAAATTACAACACCGGACCAACACCAGCCACTGGCTGAAATCGAATTGGAACTGAAACATGGACAAGTTGCCCATTTACTCCGACTGGGAGCGGAATTATCCCGCACACTGCCCCTGCTACCGGAAACAAACAGCAAATGGGACCGGGGAGCCCGGCTTGCCGACATTCCCCTGCCAACAGCCATAACTAAATCACCGGTGATCACGAAAGCAGACTTTGCCAAAGACGCCCGAATCATTTTAAGCCGTCTGGCGATCAGCCAACTTCACTATATTATCACTGCCCAACAGCATTTTATCGATTTTCCGGAGGATCCGGAAACCCTGCATCAATTAAGGGTCAGTCTGCGCCAATTCCGTGCCTTTCTTTCTTTTAGCCAGCCGCTACTATCTACTGAACTCATCGCTCCTGTCAAAGAAGCTTTACGCAATTGGGGCCAGACGTTAGGAGAGCTTCGTGAAACCGATGTTCTTTTGGAAAGCTGGACCCACTTGGCGCTTCATCTGATGTCCGATCAGAAAAAACCGCATACGGCACTGGCCGATAATTTGAAAAAAACCCGTCTCCTGCTGGCAGAGCAATTACGTGACGAGCTGGCCTCCGGACTCTATACACCACTATTGCTGGATCTGTGGCGACAGTTGGAAGAATGGCCATTGACTGATGATCCCATACCGGTACCGCCGCTAGCCGAATATCTGCATCACCGTCTGGCGCACTGGCTACAGGACATGATCGCCGGCGAAGCTCCGGATCTCAATGATGCTCAAGCCTTACACCAGTTGCGTATCCGCGGTAAAAAGGTCCGTTATGTTCTGGAAATTATCTCTCCATTTTACAGCAGCAAAATCACTAGTCTTCTCCAGCGCCGTCTCAAACTCCTGCAGGATCATTTAGGGACGATGCACGATATCCTTACCGCTGCCACTTTATTAACTCGTTTCGTGAAGCCATCCTCTGCTCGCCTGCTTCACTATGACCACGGTTTGCTTATCGGTTGGCAAACAGC
This sequence comes from Patescibacteria group bacterium, assembly GCA_035560935.1. Taxonomy (GTDB): domain Bacteria; phylum Bacillota; class Negativicutes; order Sporomusales; family Sporomusaceae; genus DATMYQ01. The sequence goes on from DATMYQ010000080.1 coordinate 5,811, forward strand.
GCAAAAGATCACGGCTCTGGAAAACTTCCACAACACTTGGCGACGGTTTAAAAAAACCGCTAAGAACTGGTTGGATCGGCACGTCAGTGCCAGCCACCAATAGCTGACGTATCGCTGTCTTAACCTCGATAACCCCATTTTCTAAAATGAAAATGCCACGGGAGAACACCGTTTGTTCTCCCGCGGCATTTTTTGATGCCTTCACACTGCGTTGAGCTATTTCTTTGGTTCCAGACATGCCAGCGCAGTCGGCGCAGCATACCATTGCAACTGGCCTTCACCTCCTGAGAGTTTCAGGCTGGCAGCACCGGCTTTTTTAAACTGCAACACATTGCCGGTCATTCTCTCCATCCACATGCTCAGGTAGGGTTCATGCCCAACAACAATAATCACAGATTGTTCATTTTCATTCTCAACAAGCTGCCAGTCAGCGGATAAAACATCCAGATTACCGGTAGCGATGGCCGGGTGAACCCGCACTGGAATTCCACCCAAGCTTTCACTGAGAATTTCCGCTGTTTGCCGAGCCCGTATCAACGGGCTGGACCAAATCTGCACAGCAGTATTTTCACGCAACCCATAAGCCAGTCCCCGGGCGGCAGCTTCAGCCTTTTTGCGACCTTTGGCCGTCAGTTTCCGTTTTTCGTCACTGACACCAATAGCCAAATCTTCCGCCTTGCCATGGCGCATAAAAATAATTTCCACGTTTCTTCTCCGTGCCTCCCCCTGATTTTTCCATTGCGCCCGGTATTTCCACGAGCGCCGCGCTTTTATACCAGTATCATATTACTCTAATTTTTGTCA
>DATMYQ010000081.1:0-7048 GCA_035560935.1 Patescibacteria group bacterium
CTATTATCATTAATGCGATGAATATTTTATGAAAGGAAGTATTTGTGATGGCTGTTGAGAAAGAAAGCGGTAGTCGCTTAAAAGAAATTTATTTGGCCGGCGGCTGTTTTTGGGGAACCGAAAAATACTTTTCGCTGATAAAAGGGATAGTGGAAACTGAGGTTGGATATGCAAACGGCAATACGGAAAATCCCACCTATGAAGATGTATGCCGCAAAGCAAGTGGCCACGCCGAAACCGTTAAAATACTGTATCGTCCTTATGAAGTAAGCCTGGAATTTTTATTGTCATTATTTTATGACATCATCGATCCGGTGGCAGTCAATCAACAGGGCAATGATATCGGATCCCAGTATCGTACGGGTATTTATTATGTGGATGCGCAGGATCGGGAGGTTATAGCCGCTTCTGTCAGTGCGCTGCAAAAAAGATATAACACGCCGATTGCCATTGAGGTGATGCCGCTGCAAAACTACTATAAAGCGGAAGAATATCACCAAAAATACTTGGATAAAAATCCGAATGGCTACTGCCATATCGGCGGCAATAAATTTATGAAGGCCAGAAATGCCGAAGACCATAAGCTGCGGTATCGTGTGGACTCTCCGGATATTTTGAAAACAAAGCTTACGGACATGCAGTATCAGGTGACGCAAAACAATGCCACAGAACCTCCGTTTAGGAATGAGTATTATGATCATTTCAAAGAAGGCATCTATGTGGATGTGACCACCGGGGAACCGCTTTTTGTCTCCAGTGATAAGTTTGAATCCGGCTGTGGCTGGCCCAGCTTTTCTAAACCGATACGACCGGACTTGATCCGGGAATTAACGGATACCAGCCATGGCATGAAAAGAACGGAAGTGAAAAGCAAGCAAGGAAATGCGCATCTCGGGCATGTTTTTGACGATGGCCCCAGTGAATTGGGCGGCTTGCGTTATTGCATCAACAGTGCGGCATTGGTGTTTGTGGCAAAAGAAGAAATGCGGGAAAAAGGGTACGGAGAGTTATTGGATATATTGTGGCCGCGAAAATGAATGGAAAGTTAGGAGTAATAAAGAAAAATGCCGAATATAAACTGGCGGGAAGATCTGGACCAGCTTGCGGATGAGTTGCCGAAACTGCATAAAAATCTGTTTTTCAATCAGGGAAAAAAGCAATTTTATGCCTATATTAACGCGCTGAAAGAGCGCGTTAATGACATGAACAGTTATACTATCGTTATGGAAATTGCCCGCATTGTTGCCTCTCTTGGCGATGCGCATACCGCGGTCGCGTTGTCGCGGTACAATCGTCTGCCTTTCGACTGCTATTGGTTCCAGGAAGGAATTTTTATCACCGCTGTTTTGCCGGTGTTTCAAGACTTACTTCATTGCAAACTGGTCAAAATTAACGGGATGCCGATGGAACGGGTTGTCGAGCGTCTGACAGGGATCATATCCCATGAAAATCAGAGCTTTTTACGGTCGCAGTTACCGGATTATCTAATTTGTGCCGACATTCTTTTCGGACTTGCCATAGCCAACCGTGTTGACCATGTGAAATTAACGGTGGAAAATCATGATAAGGAACAGCGGGAACTGGTGATACCGACGATAAAGTATGCGGACGGGCAGGAAGATGCTTTACATGAAAAGATCTGCCTGCCAGCGGAAACGCCGCTGTACAGAAAAAACAAAAAGCAGTATTTTTGGAGTGCGTTTGATCCGGTAAAAAAACTGCTATACGTAAATTACAATAAGTGCAAAGATATGGCGGACATTACGGTCCACGAGTTTTCAGACCAGCTGATAAAAGACATCACCGGCAATTTTGATATTCAAAAAATCGTTATTGACCTGAGAAATAACGGCGGAGGCAATTCCGAACTTTTTCAGGATTACTTACAGTGGCTTAGTAACTTTGACCGCTTAAATTGCCCTGGTAGGATTTTTGTGATTGTAGGGCGAGATACATTTTCTTCCGCACTCTTAAATGCATACTATTTGAAATTTAATACCCAGGCTCTTTTTTTAGGTGAACCAACGGGAGGGAAGCCTAATTGTTATGGGGAAGTAAAATATTTTTCTCTGCACAACTCTGGGTTATATATACGATATTCCACGAAGTACTATGAGCTTGTCGATGATAACGATCTTCCATCGCTGATGCCTGATGTGATATGTAATGTGACGTTTAACGATTACCTTGAAAACATTGATCCATGCATGGAATGGATATACGAAGAATCTGTGGAATGTGGTTAAGATAACAATAAATTAATTTGTTCTTTCGGAACCCCTAGGATATAATTGGAAATCATAAGAACGATTTTTAGGAGGTACCGAATTGGAAAAGACGAAAGCAAATTTAACAGTTGACGATATCAAGAATGGGATTTCAAAACATTTGGCTATTACCCAGGGACAAATTCTGGAGACGGCGTCGATCTATGAGTATTATCAAGCCGTTGCCCATGCCATGCACGACATTATTATGCTTCGTCTTAGCGAAGGCCTTAAATGGATATTCATTAACAAAGATAAACGCAAAATGTGTTATTTATCGGCGGAGTATTTAATCGGTCCACAGTTGGGCAATAATTTAGTCTGTTTTGATGAAATGGATTTGGTAAGACAGGCAGTAACTGAGTTAGGCGTTGATTTTGACAAGTTGCTGGATTGCGAAGAGGAACCAGGTCTTGGCAACGGGGGCCTCGGCAGGTTGGCGGCTTGTTACATCGATTCCTGCGCTACCACGGGTGTACCGGCCATCGGTTATGGCATACGCTATGAATTTGGCATTTTTCGCCAGGAAATCCGTAATGGATGGCAAGTGGAAAAGGCGGATAAATGGTTGTCCCGTGGTTTTCCCTGGGAAACAGTGCATTCGTCATTTGGCGTCGAAATTGGCTTTGGCGGTCATACGCAATGGACTCTGAACGATGAAGGTCAAACCGTGATGGAATGGATACCGCAGGAAAAAATCCGGGGAATACCCTGTGATATCATTATTCCCGCCTATGGTTCCCGTGCGGTCAGCATGCTCCGGCTGTTTAAGGCGGAAGCTACTGAGGCTTTCCATTTTAGTGCGTTTAATTCGGGTAATTATTATGGCGCAGTCAATGAAAAAGTGTTGTCGGAGAACATTTCGAAAGTACTTTACCCCAATGATGAACAGTTTGAGGGTAAACAATTGCGGCTGAAACAACAATACTTTTTTGTCAGCTGCGCTTTGCAGGATATGCTGCGGCTTCTCGCGATGCAGGATATCGGCGTGGAACATTTTGCGGAACAGTTTGCCGTGCAGCTCAACGATACCCACCCGTCGATTGCCGTGGCGGAATTGATGCGTTTGCTGGTGGACAAGTATTATCTCGCCTGGGAGCAAGCGTGGGAGATTACCCAAAATTCTTTTAGCTACACAAATCATACTTTGCTGCCGGAAGCGTTGGAATGTTGGCCGATTTCTCTGTTCGCACAACTGCTGCCGCGTCACTTGGAAATTATTTATGAAATCAACACGCGCTTTCTACATTCGGTTAAATCGCTATATCCGCATGACATAGGGAAGGTACAGCGTTTATCACTGGTTGATGATCAGAGTAAAACGATTCGCATGGCCAATTTAGCCTGTGTCGGCAGCCATACGATCAATGGTGTGGCCGAACTTCATTCGGAACTTCTCAAACAAACGGTTTTGCGGGATTTTTACGAACTCTATCCGCAAAAATTCACGAACGTAACAAACGGTGTTACCCCGCGCCGCTTTTTGGCTTTGGCTAATCAGGAATTGACGGCATTGATTAGTGACAAAGTTGGTAATGTATGGATTAAAGACCTGTATAAATTGAGGGATCTAGAGGTCTTTGCCGATCAGGCAGAGTTTCAGGACCAGTGGGCAGCGATTAAGCTGCGCAACAAACAAAAGTTGGCGGAGTTTATTAAGGAGCGCACCGGAATTATTGTTGATCCCAACTCGATGTTTGATGTGCAGATCAAACGAATCCATGAGTATAAGCGCCAACATTTGAATATTTTACAGGTGATTGCCCAGTATAATCGGCTAAAACGTGGTGAAACAGCTGGTTTTGCTCCTCGTACAGTCATTATTGCCGGTAAGGCGGCGCCGGGATATTATTTGGCCAAACTGATCATTAAACTGATAAATTCTGTCGCCGAAGTTATCAATAACGATCCGGACACGCAATCCCTGCTTAAAGTCGTCTTTTTCCCTAATTATAACGTTAAAAATGGCAATATTATCTTTCCGGCCGCGGACCTTTCGGAGCAGATTTCTACCGCGGGTAAAGAGGCTTCCGGTACGGGCAATATGAAGCTGTCATTAAATGGCGCGCTTACTATCGGTACATTGGATGGTGCGAACGTTGAAATTCGGCAGGAAGTCGGCAGCGAAAACTTTTTCCTTTTCGGCTTGGTTACGGAAGAGGTGCAACAGCTTAAGCGCGAAGGGGATCGACCGAAAAGCTATGTTGACAATAACCCGTTGTTGCAAGAAGTATTTGAACAATTGCTGAATGGTACTTTTGCCGGGGGTGACCGCGAATTATACCGTCCCCTGGTGGATTCCCTGCTGAATTGGGATGAATATTTGGTGCTGGCCGATTTTGATGCCTATGACAAGTGTCATCGCAATATCGATCAGATCTATCTGGATAAAAAACAATGGACACGGATGTCCATTCTCAACGTTGCGCGTATGGGGAAATTTTCATCAGACCGGGCGATCCGCGAGTATTGCAGAAATATCTGGAAGATAATTCCGCAACTATAAAAATAAATACATACGATGCATAGAAATCCCGCAAGCGATTGCGGGATTTCTTTCTGCTGTGAATCTGATTTTGTAGTATAATAAGATTAACAATTGAAAGAAAATTCGATTATTTTTTGGCGATAAGGGGCTTCTTTCATCGATTACATAGTCCGATGAACGTGCGGTAAAATAGAGAAGGAGGTAACGAAAATGAAAAATTTCAGTTCGTTGGGTGTGTTCCTATTCATCGTGATTTTTACTATAATCGAAGGAATAGCTTATAAAGTGTGCGGTTCTATTGACATGGGAAACCTATGGATTTCAATCAGTGCTTTTGTTATTGCGTTAGTTGTTTCTTACTCCGTCCAGGTTGCTGACCAATGGGATCGGGTGATCGTATTACGGTTGGGGAAATTTCATGCGCTGAAAGGGCCCGGATTATTTTTCATTATTCCCATTATCGAAACGGTTCCTTACTGGATTGATACGCGAGTGATTACGGCTTCTTTTAATGCGGAAAAGACACTTACCAAAGACACGGTTCCAGTGGATGTAGACGCAGTATTATTTTGGAAAGTGCTGGATCCGCAGAAAGCGGCTTTGGATGTAGCTGATTATCGGAGTGCGATAAGCTGGGCATCGCAAACAGCACTACGGGATGTGATTGGCAAGACAATGCTTTCGAATATGCTGGAAGGTCGGGAAAAAATCAGTAATGATTTGCAGAAGATCATTGACGAACGAACCGAACCCTGGGGGGTTAATGTGATTTCGGTGGAGATTAAAGATGTACGGATTCCTCCGGCTTTAGAGGATGCAATGTCGATGCAGGCGCAAGCGGAAAGGGAACGTCAAGCCCGGGTGATTTTGGGAGATTCAGAACGGCAAGTGGCCGAGAAATTTGGGGAAGCGGCTAAGACTTACGCCAACGATCCCGTCGCGCTTCATTTACGGGCGATGAATATGCTTTACGAAGGATTGAAGGATAATGCAACCATCGTCATCGTACCCAGTTCGGTTGTGGATACCATGCAGCTGGGCAGTATGGCGGGATTAACCGCGTTGACTATGGGTATCGGTCAGGGTATCGCCAACAAAGAAACGTCAAAAGAGTCCAGTGAATTAAAAGCGAAAACCTGATTCTGAATCATGACCGATGCGTAATTTGTGATAATTCAGTAAGTATTTTTACACATCACCCATGCTTGATTGTAGTCATGGGTGATGCTGTTATGCCTTTTAAAACCAGCTGCTTAGCAGATTGTTTTAGAGAATGTTACACCGCTGCTTCATTTTTCTTAGGTGATGAACCAGGGCATCGATCTATCTAAAAAGTGGTATGCGAAATAATCGGTTCGTTGTTTAAAAAACAGAAAAATGGTATAGTAAACGAAGCATTATATGGCATAATACAAGGAGAAAACATCTATTATGAAAATAGTGATTGATGCCGATGCCTGTCCCAAAACAGTATTGAGGCACTGTCTGGAGCAGGGAAAGGAATATAACGTTCCTGTATTTACCGTAGCAAGTTTTAACCATAATATTCTTTCCGATCAGCATATCATGGTGGGCAGTGCATCACAGGAAACGGATATCAAAATCATTAATCTGACAAAAGAAGGTGATATCATTGTTACTCAGGATTGGGGGTTGGCGGCAATGGTATTGGCCAAGAATGCCTGTTGCATCAATCCGTTAGGTACTGAATATCGCCAGGAAAAAATGGATTTTTTACTGGAAGAACGGGAGATTAAGGCTAAACTTCGCCGGAGTGGCGGACGAACTAAGGGACCTGCCAAAAGAACATCAGAAGATGATTTGCGGTTTATAACAGGGCTGGTAAAAATAATTTGCCGCTCACTCGGCGCTTTGCCTCCAACGGGAGAGCGTCGTGTCGACGGTAGAAATAGCAGAAATGATATCTCGTTTGACAATAACATGGAGTGATCCGGAGGGATTTTGTTTGAGTAAGCAGGACGAACTCTTAGAAAGATTTTCTCGGGCGCGGGTTCACGAAGAAGCAGTCAGTGTGGAACGGGTCCATTTTTATAAAACGGACAGACGCGTTAATCCCAAACAGGAAGAGCCGTTTTGGGTGGCGATAGGGAAGATACCGGTGTTGGTCTCTGCGCCACATGCAGTGAGGCATTGCCGGCAAAAAAAGATTAAAATGTCGGATGAGTTTACCGGGGCATTGGCCTTTTTGCTTAACCAGATGACAGAATGCCATGGAATTGCTGCCACAAAACTTTACGGTGGCGATCCCAACGTTGATAATCCTTGCGTATAC
>DATMYQ010000082.1:0-10226 GCA_035560935.1 Patescibacteria group bacterium
GAATTTTATGTCCAAAGGAGAGTCGCCATGAACTATCCAGGCCTGATACCCGTCATGATCTTATTTTTTTTATTATCTGCCGCACCAGCCCCCGCCGTTGAAACGCCCAAACCGCAAGCGGTGATTCTTATGGTCAATCACGCCAAAACCACTTATGACAATGATCTGGGCCACAAACTATCCCAGTATTTAGAAAAAACGCTACGAAAACAGTATCAGCTGATTCCGGCTAAGCAAATACAACCAACACTGCAAAAAGTCGGGATTATCGATATTTCTACCGCCGAACGCGCCGATATCATTGCTGCGTTACGCAACGAACGAATTAATGGTCAACCCATTGATATTGTCCTATGCATCGAAATCGAACCGGTAATAGTTCAAGAATGGAGTTCTTTGCTAAACAGCGGTCATAAGGCTACTCTCAGCATCCCGCTGCGAGTAATTGATCTAGCCGGCGATCGCTATCTTTATAATGCCAAATTGGTGGAACAGGCGGACAACAGTTCTATGTGGGGAGGTACCGGTGGTCGTGATGCTGTCTTTTCGGCACTGGACAAAATCCTGAAACAAATCAACAATATTGTAAAAAAACAATTGCCGGCCAAAGTAATCCCGCCGGAAAGCCCTAAATTGCCTGTTATTATATCTCCACATCCCGAGCAATCCTGATCCTTTGATAAAAAAGCTGCCGACAATCTTAACAATTGCCGGCAGTTTTTTTATCAATGCTTAAAGGTGGCTTTGCTTTATCCGCTGCTTTAAGTCTGTCATTATGTCATCTTTTGCACGAACAGTAATCACGATTCTCCGGAACGCAATGCTATTGCGCCAAAATATTCGCCAACTCTACCAATTCGCTGTTAACTTCCCGTTTTTTGCTTACCGCATCGGCAATATCCACCGCCACTACGGTATTGTTATGATAGCCCATCATAATCCCGCTTTCACCCTGATGCAGTTTTATTACCGCAGCTTCCGCCAGACGGCTGGCCAGCAACCGGTCCGTCACCGTCGGTGCCCCGCCCCGTTGAATATGTCCCAGTACGGATACCCGGGTTTCCAGCCCGGTCTTTTCCCGGATTCGTTCACCTACATCTATAGCACTGCCGGCGCCTTCGGCAACCATAACGATACTAAAAGACTTTCCTTTTTGTCGTGATGCTTTAAGTTGTTCGCAAATTTCATCCAAATCAAACGGAACCTCAGGAATCAGAATAATTTCTGCGCCGCCAGCCAATCCGGCTGTTAATGCAATCATACCAGAGTGACGTCCCATAACCTCCACAACCATGACCCGGCCATGCGCCGAAGCCGTGTCCCTCAGCTTATTGATTGCGTCGAGAACGGTGTTGACCGCCGTATCAAAGCCAATGGTATAGTCCGTACCCCACATGTCATTGTCAATAGTTCCCGGCAAGCCAACCACCCGGACACCCAGCTCCTCCAGCATCCGGGCGCCGGTCAGCGATCCGTCACCGCCGATGACAATCAACCCTTCAATTCCTTTTTGTTGAAGATTGGCCACCGCTTTACGGCGACCCTCGGGAGTTTTAAATTCTTCACTGCGGGCAGTCCCTAAAAACGTGCCGCCTTTTTGAATAATATCACCCACGGATCGGGAATTAAGCAGCACAATATCGTTCGCAATCATGCCGGCATAACCGTTTTTAACGCCCCATACTTCCATCCCCCGTGACAAAGCCACCCGGACCACCGCCCGGATGGCCGCATTCATTCCCGGACAGTCACCACCACTGGTTACCACACCAATAATATTCATCCGTGTCCCAACCTCACCTTCTTTATTTTATCGTGCATAGAAATTCACTTTCATCACGATCCTGTTTGTGAAAATTCGCCAAGCCGCGCCACATCCCTGCCAAACATGGAGGCTTCTGTAAATTTCATCGTCCCTGTCTTTATCATTCGCTGCTTTCGTGATAAAAAGCAAAAAAACCCGCGGCATTGTCCGGGGTGCAGTAACAACCATTTATGCAATCAATGCGTGTCTGCCGGTTGTGTCTGCCGATTCGACAGCAAAATGTCAGTATCCAGCAATTCCCGCGACAGTGCTTCAATACTATCTTCCGTGTTACAAATTACCATATAACATTGATCATTGGGCTGCGTAGTCACCCAGGCACATTTGGCGTTCAATAAGTTCACCGGTTTAAGCGGGACATGCGAATCATTTTCTTCCATCTCCATCATCGTTGGCGGTAGCAGCGTCCTCCGGGTCACTTCCTCCAGATTCAACATCCCGGAAGCGCTAACAATCGGATCCTGTGAAAAAACGCCGATGGCGGCATGCCAGAGCCGGGCTAAAAAGAACCGGTCATTTTGGGTAAAATAACGCCCTCCGGTCAGAACCGCCCTTAGCTTGCCGTCATCATTCACCACACCAATGAGTGCGTGTCGTTCGTTGCTCAGGATAAATACCTTATATGCTCCATGTTCCTGCAGCACAATCCGGCTCATTTTCAGCACGGAGACACCGTTCAAGGCCTTGACAATCGTGCTTTCTTCCCGGTTATACCTCAATTTAAACTCTGTCGGCGTCATCCCCAGATCCGGTGAGTGCTTCTGTGTGGCCAACCATCCCAAACCCGCACAGGCAGCCAATAGTAACGCCACCAGTAAAATCAATATCCATTTTTTCTTCCTGCTTCGCCGTTGAGGCTCCTCAACATCCTGTCGAAAAAAATCTTCCGCCTCGTATTCTTTCTCTGGTTCCTTTTCCCATATATTCAACGATGGTAAGAAATTAAAGGGAAACTTTTTATGCGGCTGGGTTTCCGGAACCGTCTCCGCAATCGGCGGTAACGGGTCCAGCATCACTTCTCCCGGACAGTTTGGCACACTGCACCGGCACTGATTCGCCCGCCAGCATTCCACATGCTGTGGGTCACCGCATTCGGGACAGACAAGCACATTCTGCCGAAATTCAATCCGTTTTTCGCAGTAGGAACAAATGACGCCTACATAACTTTGGCGCCGTGGCGGTAACGGCGTCAGCGCTTCCACGACGTCGGCCCCGGCAGCCGCAGCATCGGCGGGCGGTAACGGTTGTCCGCAACATTTGCACACCATGACCCCGTCCCGCAGCACGCCAATATCTTTGCTCTCCAACGGCACTTCTCCGCTTTTTTCCCAATAGTGTCCATGGACATGCTCCATAGCTTTTGGCATCTTGTTGCCGCAACCGGAGCAATATACCGCCGACTCCTGATTATAGGCACCGCATTTCACACACCGTTTCGGTAATGCCAGTTGCGGTTCAACTGCCGGCGTCTCCGCCTGATACCGTTCCAGTATCAACGCTTTCACTTCATCAATAGTAATATTAGGGTTATTTTTTTTCAACTCAAAAAAGTATGCAATAATTTCATCTCTGCTTACACGCATAGTAATCTCCATCCAGCCCATATTGCTACCACAGTCTTCACTGTTCGGATATATATTCGATACCTGGCAGGCATCACCTGCTTTTCCCTCGATGAATTTCATCAAAAAATGCGCCTATCTCTTGAATTCAGCATTTTATGTGACTATAGTCCCATATCCAATAGCACCTTCCCAGCCTGTTGGTCGAATACGGCCTTTACACCGTCCGGCAAGGAATACACGGAGCTGATCAGCGGCAGTACATCGACTAGGCGACGTTCCAGCAGCCTCAAAGCCGCATCCATCGGCCCACACCGAGAGCCGGTCAACGTCAGCTCCCGGACTACCCAATCGGTTGCGCACACTGTGTTGTCACCTTGAAATGTGCTTTTCATCAATAGTACTCCCCCTGGTTCCGTCAACGCAGACGCTAAAAGCAATCCGGAGGGTTGACCCGAACAATCCACCACCAGATCAAAGCTGGCGGCCCATTCTTCTGCTTCCACATCTACCTCCGACAAACACTTTGTTTCCGCCCTCCCTTGCAAAAGCTGCAGTCTGTCCGGGTGCTTCCCAATAACGGTTAGCCGGCATCCCGTTAGACTAAGAACCAGCGCCACCAGTTGTCCCAATTTCCCATCTCCCAGCACGGCTACCCGCTGGCTGGGACGAACATGAATCTGCTCCACGATTTCCAGCGCCGCCGCCAACGGTTCGGCAAAAACGGCCTCCCGGTCGCTAACCCTATCCGGAACAACAAATAAATTTTCCACCGGCATACTCAAATAATCAGCAAATGCGCCATCCATACCAAATATCCCCAGACAGCGCCGCTTCCAGCAATGATGTGCCTTGCCTTTTTTGCAGAGGCGGCATATACCGCAACCCACATTAATATCCGCCACGACCCGGCGACCAATCCAGACCGGATCGTCCGCTTCCACCACCACTCCGACGAATTCATGCCCCAATACGCCCCGATATCCCTTATACCCCTTGATAATTTCCTTATCCGTGTTGCATATCCCCGCCCATTTCACCTGAATCAGCGCTTCCCCCGGCCCGCGCACCGGTCGGGAATAAGCTTCTCTATACTGAAGCTGGCCGTCATAATACAATGCCCGCATCCAATCCACCCCTCCACATTGCATTTAAGTGTTATTATAACTCAATCTACCGAAAACTGTCGTGTTACCCCGCAAATATTTTGTGTCGCAATATGACGCATAATCCGTTCCGCTCACTGCGATATAGGAGAAGATAGTAAAATCACCAAACACCCCAAACCAGGGCCATCTGGTGATTTTATCACAATACCGCCAATTATAGCGTCACACCATTCTTAAAGATCGTAATTTCCCGAAAACCCATACTTTCCGCTTTCACCATTTTTCCTGACGCCACCGACAAAAGATACGCAAAAAATTCATCCGTCACTTCGTCTAATGTCTTTCCTGCCAGTAGCGGTCCGGCATCGAAGTCCATCCAATTGGCTTTACGGCGAAAAACATCGCTGTTAGTCGCAATTTTTACCGTGGGGATAACGGTTCCCAAAGGAGTTCCCCGTCCGGTGGTAAACAGGATAATCTGGCAGCCGGCAGCCGCCAAAGCCGTGGCGGCCACCATATCATTCCCGGGAGCACTCAATAAATTCAGTCCTTTTTCGCTTACCGTGCCGCCATACGGCAAAACGTCCACCACCGCCCGGCTACCTCCTTTCTGGGTGCAACCCAATGATTTTTCCTCCAAGGTGCTAATGCCGCCTTTTTTGTTGCCCGGTGACGGATTTTCATAAATGGGTTGATTGTACGCAGAAAAATACGTCTTGAAATCGTTGATCAATTTTACTGTTTTCGTGAAAACTTCGCTGTTCACCGCCCGGTTCATCAATAATGTTTCCGCTCCGAACATCTCCGGAACTTCCGTAAGAACAGAGCTCCCCCCCTGGCAAATCAATCGGTCGGACAATGCTCCCACCAGCGGATTGGCGGTGATACCGGAAAAACCGTCAGACCCTCCGCATTTCAGACCGACCACCAGCTCTGACACCGGCCATAAACTACGGGAAAATCCCTCGGCATGTTCTATCAATTCTTCCACCAGTTCCAGACCGCTTGCCACTTCGTCTTCCACTTCCTGCGCCACCAAAAATTTCACCCGGCGTTCATCGTAATTCCCCAGCACTTTCTTAAACTCGGCAATATGATTATTCTCACACCCCAGTCCCAACACCAGTACCCCACCAGCATTAGGGTGCGCAACAAAATTTGCCAGAATCTGCTGGGTATTACAGTGGTCCTCCCCAAGTTGCGAACAACCATACGGATGGGTTAATTCAAATATTCCATCAATGTTTTTTCGACTGTCCCATCGCACGGCTGCCGCTCTGGCAATCAGTTGCGCCGCCCGGTTCACACAACTCACCGTAGGAATGATCCAGATTTCGTTGCGCACCCCTACCCGGCCATCCGCCCGTCGATATCCCTGAAATTCAGCCACCGTCTCCCCGCAAACCTCCGGCAGTTGAAACGGTTGGAACTGATATTCCAGAATGTCCCCTAGACCCGTCTTTAAATTATGGACATGAACCCAGTCGCCCGCCTGAATCGGCATAGTGGCCCGTCCAATGGGAAAACCGTATTTCACAACCGGTTCCCCGGGCGCAATATCCCGCAGAGCCAGCTTATGCCCTTTTTCCACCGCTGACCGGGACGTAATCACTATCCCCCCGGCAGTAACCGATTCTCCTGCTGTCACCGCATCAATCGCCACCGCAACATTATCCAGTTCATGAATCCGCAACACGGACATTCCTGCCCCTCCCTCCTCTATTTCACCAAGCCGGCAATAACTTTTCGGATGCCCTCCCGTTCCATGCTTTCCAGATAACTTCCCACTTTATCCGTCAGTCCCGGCACTATATTCAAATCTTGTCCCCATATTTCCTGGTTAGCCAATATCCGGCTTGCTACCCGACGTGCACCCGCCGCCGTTTTGTCGTACTCACCCCACACATCAGCCATAAATTCCAACACCGTTAAATCGTCCTTCATAACAAACTCACCTTGGTCACGCTGGGCTTGCATAATCGCACCATCCACCCGACCGTGCTTATACACGGCTATCAAGGCTGCCAGCGAAAATGTCAATTTTTCCGGCAAAACTTGGTGTTCTTCGAAATATTCCAGCAAAGACGGTAACACCCGGGTTTTAAACTTGGAGGACGAATTCAACAGAATACTTAGCAGATAATGCTTGATATATGGATTACAAAACCGTTCCACCACATCATCGGCAAAGCGGGTCAGCATTTCCTTTTGCAGTGGAATCGACGGGATAATTTCTTCGGCCACAATTTGGCGCACATACTTTCCTAATACTTCATGATCCATCATTTCCCCCACCGTATCCAAGCCGTACAAAAAAGCTGCCGGCACCGACGAGGTATGAGCGCCGTTCAGTATACGAACCTTGCGGGTCCGATACGGCGTCATGTCCTCCGTCCAAATCACGTCCAGGCCCACCTGCGTGAACGGCAAGCGTTGCTCCAATTCTTTCGGCCCTTCAATCACCCAAAGATGGAATAATTCTCCCGTATCGATTAACTCATCAGTATACCCCCATTCCTGACTCAGTTTTTCCTCTTCATCCCGGGGATATCCGGTGACAACGCGGTCTACCAGGGTGTTCAGAAAAACATTGGCCGTATCCAGCCAGATTTTGAAGGCAGCAGGCAATTTCCAGATATCGGCCAGCTGTACTATCACTTTTTTCAGGTTGTCGCCGTTGCGGTCAATCAGCTCACAGGGAATAATCACCATTCCCTTCCCGGCATCCCCCTGGAAGTGGCAAAAACGGTGATACAAATATACTGTCAGCTTGCCTGGGAAAGAAACCGGCGGCTTGACGTCGCAACGATCATGCCCATCAAATACTATGCCTGCTTCCGTGGTATTCGACACTACATATTCAATTTCCGGATTTTCGGCGCAGCGCAAATATTCTTCCCAATCGGTATATGGATTAATGCAACGGCTAACCGACGTAATAATTTCCCGCACTTCCATCGGTTTCCCTTCCTTTAATCCCCGCAGCAGCAAGGTGTACAATCCATCCTGATCATTAATTTGTTTGGCCAGACCGTCAGCAATTGGCTGTACCAGTATTACCCGGCCATTGAACATTCCCTGACGATTCAGGCGATGAAACATCCAATCCACAAACGCCCGCAGAAAATTCCCTTCACCAAACTGAATAACTTTTTCAGGTAAATTTTCCGGATAAGAACTGACTTCCAACCCTACCGGAAAATCGTCCCGTTGTTTCAGCAGGTTTTTGTTCAATTTTCTCATACCGCTTCCTCCCTCATTTTTTATCATCTTATCCAACTTTTTTATTTCAACGTTGTAAAATATCCGGGCGCTTCCATATCTTCCCGTCCTTTTCCATCGTCAGGCACGGAAAACCCGGCGACTCTGTCAGCAACACCGCACCGCCTGCCGCGATCAACAAGGTATCTTCAGATTTTGTTCCGGCAATACTAGGATTCCAGGCAAATGCCTGGCTTTCGCCCACCGTAAACGGGCTGTCGGGAGTACCGCGATATTCGCGTCCCAAATAACCAATCAGGCCGCCCTGATGATGGCGCTGCCACTCGTCCGGAAAACCCTGTTCTTTATACGCCTCCATCCCGGCGTGAAAAATATCGGCAACCCGGGCTTCCGGCACGGTTGCCGCCATCAATGCCGTATCCACTGCCACAACCGCCCGATGCCGACGCCGCAAATCCGCCGGCACCGGCCCAAAATGAACTAACCGGCTGGCGGCCGCATACAGTCCGTACTGCTGCGCCGTCAAGACCAGCAACGCATGTTTTTCCAATCTGCGTCCGGTTGGCAGCGGATGACGGTAATGGTATACCCGTTCGTCCGCTGCCACCAAGGTGACCCATGGACTCAGTTCCTGTTCCTCGCAACGCTGGCGGATCCGGCTTGCGATCTTCTCCTCACTGTCGCCCGGAATCACCGACATAGCTACCTCGCCAAGAATGCTGCCCACCCGTCGTCCCACCTCCCGGTAACGCTCTTGCTCCTCTGGGGTCAACGTCCAACGCAAACAGGAGAATTCCAGACCCAAATCCCGCTCTGACGCAGTTCTGGCTTTTCCCGTCAATTCCGCCAGACACCGCTCTCTTCCCGCTCCATCCCACCAATAATAAACCAGCGGTTTAAAATTCAAACCCGGCATTTCTTCCGTTAACAATCTGTCTGCTTCAATATTATTGGTTACCAGGTATGCGGCATCATGCCCAACCACAATATCTGCACAGGCTTTCTCCGCCGCCTGATTAACATATCCCCGCCCGCCGGTCAACCACATCAGATCGGTTTGAGTGCTCAACACCAAATATTCCAAACCTCTCATCACCATTAATTTTCTGATGCGATGCAGCTTTTCAGCCACTTCATTTTTGCTCCACATCCTCCATCGCTCCCCCATTTCAGGAAAAGCGCTGATGCATAAAGAACTCTTACGCGGCGCACCGCGCACAGTCCATCAGCGCTCCCGTAATTTTCTCGCAGCAGGCAGCTCCGGCCAGCCATCATCCAACATGTTCGACCGAGTCGAATGGAAAAACTCCCGCAGCACCAAAGCGCAAGCGC
Organism: Patescibacteria group bacterium; assembly: GCA_035560935.1. GTDB lineage: Bacteria > Bacillota > Negativicutes > Sporomusales > Sporomusaceae > DATMYQ01. The sequence continues at coordinate 9,051 of DATMYQ010000082.1, forward strand.
CAATAACGGCACTGTCTCTGCCCAGTTCAGAAATCTTCAAAGAAGAACCGGCAAAAACCGCCGGAAACGCATGCGTTTTGACTACAACTTCCACGATTTCCAGGACCCGTTCCATCGCCGGCGCCATGCGACCACCCAAAAATACCACCTCCGGATTGTATAGATTGATTACATTGGCCAACGCCAGTCCGATGTACCTTCCCACATTGTGAAACAGCGCATCGGTGTAGGGACTCACTGCGGCTACCCTCAGTAAATCATCAAACCGAATACTGCCCTGCGTTTCCCAGATTGTCCGTAATGCATCATCATCCGATAGCGTATCAATATCTTGATGAATCCGTCGCATCAGCGCCGGTATGCCGCAAAGACTTTCCAGACATCCCCGGTTGCCACAGCGGCAAACAGGACCTTCCTCCGCCAAAACCAAATGCCCGATTTGTCCGGCATGCCCCTGATATCCTTGCAAAATCTCTCCCTGCACCATAACCCCGGCACTGATTCCTTCTCCCAAATTTACATACACCAAATTTTCACAGCCCCTGCCACCGCCAAACCATTTCTCCGCCAATACCCCCGCCTTTGAATTGACTTCCAAAAAAACCGGCACACCCAGATCTTCTTCCAATATTTTCTTTATGGGAAAATCATTCCACAAAGGCCCGAGATTGACTGCGTTTCGGACCATACCCTGTCCCAATTGCAGCAATCCAGGAAAAGCCACACCCAATCCCATAATTTTTTTCCCTTTCGCCGCCGGCCCTGCCAAATAGTCCCGAATACCTTCCGTCAACTGCGCCAACCCATGCTCTGGTGCGGTCATATCCAAAGCAAGCGAACAAATATTGCCCGGACGATATTTCAAATCCGCCATACTAATAACAGCTTCATAACTGGAAAGCTCGACGCCCAATACATATCCGGCTGAACTATTCAGACGTAACTTTACCGGCTTTCGGCCCCCTTGCGAATGTCCCAATCCGATTTCTTCAACCAATCCCATCGTCAACAGCTCCCGGACAATGCCAGTGACAGCCGGCGGCGTCAATCCACTCCGTTCTGCCAGTTGTTGACGTGAAATCATTTCTTGTTCCTTGAGCAGTTTAAGAACTGCTAGTCTGTTTAATTTTTTTACATATTTGCTGTTTCCGGGAATTCCCGCCATAATATTCACCC
>DATMYQ010000083.1:0-7036 GCA_035560935.1 Patescibacteria group bacterium
GTACATTAATTACTGCTGGCCGGGAGCGCGACAATTAAATTTTTCATGAACATACGAGTTTTACCGCAGAAGCTTGACAGATAGGGGTAAGATTTGGTAAAATAACCTGCGTACGAAAGGTAACACTGGGGCGTCGCCAAGCTGGTAAGGCACGGGTCTCTGACTCCCGCATGCGTTGGTTCGAGTCCAGCCGCCCCAGCCATTTTGTTTTCGTAATAAATGGTATTGCTTTTTCTGTACAGACGTGATAGTATTGGTGTCAGGAAATTTCCATACCCGTTCAAGCCGACCGGATAACCGGAGGCAATTGGTGCTGTTTCAGCACTGATTGTCTCCTTTTTGTTTTATTACGGCAGGAATAGGTATAAATCGCAGGGAATGTTACAACAACAACGTACCGGTGTAAGGTGTAATTAACTCATATTAAACAAGGTGAAGATGGAAAGGATGAGGAACATGGCTATTGCAAAAAATTTGACGGAACTGATCGGTAATACCCCCCTTCTAGAACTGAAAAATTACGGAGAGACACAAGGGGTCAAAGCTAAGGTGATTGCCAAGCTGGAGTATTTTAATCCGCTGGGCAGTGTGAAAGACCGTATCGGTTACGCAATGATTAAGGATGCCGAGGACAAAGGGAAAATTAACAAGGACACGGTGATCATCGAACCGACCAGCGGCAATACCGGCGTGGGGCTGGCTTTTGTCGCCGCAGCCCGTGGCTATCGGCTGATCCTGACGATGCCGGACACCATGAGCGTGGAACGTCGCAAACTATTGTCGGCGCTGGGGGCGGAGCTGGTATTGACGCCTGGCACTACGGGAATGAAAGGCGCTATCGCCCGGGCCGAAGAACTGGCCACGGAGATTCCCAACTCCTTCATTCCGCAGCAGTTTCAAAATCCGGCTAACCCGGAAATTCACCGGAAAACCACCGCGGAAGAAATTTGGCGGGATACAGAAGGCAAAGTGGACATCGTGGTCGGCGGTGTAGGCACCGGCGGTACGATCACTGGGATTGGTGAAGCGCTGAAAGCCAAAAATCCTGCGTTGAAAGTGGTAGCTGTGGAGCCGGCCGATTCGCCAGTGCTGTCCGGCGGCAACCCCGGTCCGCATAAAATTCAGGGCATTGGCGCCGGTTTTGTTCCGGGAGTGTTTAACCGGGCGATTATTGATGAAATTATCACCGTACAAAATGACGAAGCCTTTGCCACTTCCCGTAAGCTGGGCAAAACCGAAGGTTTGCTGGTCGGCATTTCCAGCGGTGCCGCAACTTTTGCCGCCGTCAAACTGGCGCTTCGCCCGGAGAATGCCGGCAAAAATATTGTGGTGATTTTACCCGACAGTGGCGAACGTTATTTGTCCACGGTGCTGTTTGACGAAGAATAGAAAAACAATAGGACATGGACCGGATCAGACCGGTACCGACGCTAAAAAAACATCACCAAAATATCACCGGCGCCTTGACAAACCTCAGGCGGGATTATACAATACGGTTTAAGAAACATGAACTGCATATTCAAACAACTCTTATCCAGAGTGGTCGAGGGACTGGCCCGATGACACCCGGCAACCGGCGCGCAAGCGCAGTGGTGCCAATTCCAGCAGGAGAAATCCTGGGAGATGAGAGGAATGATACTTTAATGTGTCCTCCTCTCTTTTCGAGAGGAGTTTTTGTTTGAGTAGCAGGACGTATTGCATTGGATCGCGGGAGGTGGCGGCGATGACCGCAAAACAGGAAGAAAGAGAAACAAATGTGACGTTTTTTTCGGGATATAAATGGCGCCCCCATCTGAAACTGACCAAAATAGTCACTCCGGACCAGCCATTTTCGCTGATTCGGGGCGGCGAACTGCCGGAAATTATCGTGGCGTATGAAACTTATGGCAAGCTGTCAGCGCAGAAGGACAATGTCATTTTGGTGACCCACGCGCTGACCGGCGACAGTCATCCGGCCGCGCATGACCAGTACGATGAAAAAGGTTGGTGGGAACCGTTGATTGGCCCGGGACGGCCCATTGATACGGATCGTTTTTTTGTCATCTGTCCTAATGTGTTGGGTGGCTGCCAGGGAACCACCGGACCGGCGTCGCCAGATCCGGAAACCGGCAAAGCTTACGGAATGTCATTTCCGGAGGTCACTATCCGGGATATGGTGAGGGTGCAGCGGCTACTGCTGGAACGGCTGGACATTCATCATCTGGCGCTGGTCATTGGCGGCTCCATGGGCGGGATGCAGGCCATGGAATGGGCGGTGACCTTTCCGGGTTTTGCTGACGGCGTTGTCAATATTGCCGCACCGGGATATGCGACTCCGCAGGCCATCGCCTACAACACCGTGGGCCGACAGATGGTGATGATGGATCCCGCCTGGAACCGGGGTGATTATTACGGCGGTGACGGACCTCGGCAGGGCTTGGCCACCGCTCGGGCGCTGGCGATGATTACTTATCAAAGTGATGCGTCGATGATGGCCAAATTTGGCCGGCGGGAGCGCAATGACCGGTTTGAGGTGGAGAATTATCTGGAATATCAGGGAGAGAGTCTGGTGAAGCGTTTTGACGCCAATACCTACCTTTGCCTGCTCCGGGCGCTGGATCTGCACGATCTGGGAACCGGTTACGCCTCTTACGAAACGGCGCTGGCCCGGATTGAGGCCCGGGTGCTGACAGTGGGCGTCAGTTCTGATATTCTTTATCCTCCCACGCAGCAGCAGGAGCTGGTGCAGCGTATGAAACAAATGCGCGTACGGGGCAGTTATGCGGAAATTGACAGTCCCTACGGTCACGATGGCTTTTTGATTGACTTTCATTTGCTGCGTCCCTTGCTGACTCGTTTTGTCAATCAGATTGCGCCGGCGCCACGCGAGCCTTGGCGGCGCAATCTGTTCCGACCGCAAAATATGGCCTATTTCGGTGCCCGGCTGGTTTCGGGAATTGATGGTTCATATTGTTGAATACGTTGACAACCTTGCGGGATTTATGATATGTTTATCGTATCGTTTGGCTGATTAGAGAGACTAAAGGCCAGAGAGTCGCCGCAGGCGGCCCTCTGGCCTTTTTCCTTTGCCGGAAAGTTATGAAAATAGATAGAGTGAGCTCAATGTCCGAGCTGAAAAATACGCTGCGGGAAGGCGGGAAATACATGATTCATGTGAATCTTTATGCGGCGCTGCGCCGGTATTTGCCGACTGCATGCCGTGAGTCAGGATCTATCATTATAGAAGCCGCCGAAGGCGGAAAAGTGATGGACGTCATGCGACAGTTAGGAATCAATCCGGATGAAGTGCAGTTGGTGGTGGTGAACGGGATCGATGGGGATTTTTCCCGGACGCTCAGTCCGGGTGACCGTTTGAGCCTGTTTCCTCAATGGCTGGGATGAAGCTTTGGCGGTGACAAAGGCGCGCTTGAGAATGTTGTGGCTAAAGGCGCTGGCCAATGTAAGACTGAGCCTGATTTCGACACCGGTTATACCGGTTTGAAATATTGATTTGTGCAAAATAACATTATATTTTAGGAGGCAGATATTTATGGCATTACCGGAAAAATTGCGGTTTGACTCACTGGCGGTTCACGCGGGGCAGGAACCGGATCCGACGACGGGTTCGCGGGCGGTGCCCATTTATCAGACCACAGCTTACAACTTTCGTGACAGCGATCACGCGGCCAATCTTTTTGGCCTGAAAGAATTTGGCAACATTTATACCCGGATTATGAACCCCACCACCGATGTACTGGAAAAACGGATTGCGGCGCTGGAAGGCGGCGTTGGGGCGCTGGCTTTTGCTTCCGGTCACGCGGCGATCAGCGCAGCAATCTTTAACATCGCTCAGGCCGGTGATGAGATCGTCAGTTCTTCTACCCTTTATGGCGGAACGTACAATATGTTCGCTTATACTTTGCCACGGCTGGGTATCAAGGTGACGCTGGTTGACCCCAGCGATCCGGAGAACTTCCGCAAAGCCATCACCCCCAAAACCAAGGCGTTGTACGGCGAGTTGATCGGCAACCCCAAAATCGATGTGCTGGATATTGAAAAAGTAGCCAATATTGCCCATGAAAACGGCATTCCTTTGCTGATCGACAGCACTTTTGCCACGCCGTATCTGTCGCGGCCCATTGAATTCGGTGCCGATATTGTCATCCATTCGGCCACCAAATTTATCGGTGGTCACGGCACCTCCATGGGCGGCCTGGTGATTGACGGCGGCAAATTCGACTGGGGCAACGGCAAATTCCCGCTGCTGAGTGAACCGGATCCCAGCTACCATGGTCTCAGCTACACTCAGGCGCTGGGCAACCAGGCGTTCATTATCCGGCTGCGGGTGCAAGTGCTGCGGGACCTGGGGGCGGCGGTCAGCCCGTTCAATAGTTTTCTCTTTTTGCAGGGCTTGGAGACGCTCCACCTGCGTCTGGAGCGGCACAGCAAAAATGCTCAGACGGTGGCGGAATTCCTGGAAAAACACGAACAGGTGGAATGGGTCAGCTATCCCGGCCTGCCCAGCCATCCCGATCACGCGTTGGCGAAAAAATATCTGCCCAAAGGTGCGGGCGCCATTTTGGCTTTCGGCATCAAAGGCGGTTTGGCGGCGGGCAAGAAGTTTATCGATTCATTGAAGTTGTTCTCGTTGCTGGCTAATGTGGGCGACGCCAAGTCGTTGGTCATTCACCCCGCCAGCACCACCCATTCCCAGCTGACCGAAGAGCAGCGGGCCAGTGCCGGAGTACAGGAAGGCTTGGTGCGCCTGTCGCTGGGCATTGAAGATCCGGCGGATCTGATTGAGGATTTGACGCAGGCGCTGACTGCAGCCAACGGGTAACCTGCGGCAACAGTGCCGGTTTGGGGCGTAGGCAAACGTAAGCGGCAGAAAGAAAGCGAAGTAGAATAACAGCAAATTAATCAGTGGTTCCTCAAAGAAAAAGATTCCGCCGCAAGAGGAGGAATCTTTTTCTTGATTACTTCTTCTGGCCACAGTGCGGCGGACAGAAACCAGCCAGCATTCCGCGATAGCGGGACGCTGGCTGGTTTCTGCAGTGTGCCCGGCTGGGCAGTAACCAGGTGGTGAAAGTCCGCCAAATTTAGAGGTAGGTTAACGCTTCCACCCGGAGCCGTCTGTGTTTGCTGAGCAGTTGAGTTTGCGGGCGATCGATTGGAAGGCCGGCTGCTGCTGTACGCCCGGCATTCACAAAACCGAAAAGCAATCCTCAGTGTATTTTGGGGATACGGGCGGCTTGCGATAGGGAAATAGACATTTTAACGATTGAAAATTGACTTCATTTTTTGGCGGGGGTATATATGGAATCAAGGGGAAACGGCTTTTGTACGATTCGGTTTTTACTGTTGGCTTACTGGCGATCGGAAGAAAAGTGGCCGGCGCTTGCTCTATTAAGTAGCTTAATTGTATTGGCTCTGTTTAGCGTATATTTGAGCGTTAAGTTGAACGAATGGAATGTAGAATTTTATAATGCCCTGAGTGGTTTTGATCAAGAGGCTTTTTGGCAATCTGTCCGCAAATTCGCTCTGATTGTGAGCGTCTTTGTTTTGATTACGGGTTACTCTACCTATTTGCAAATGCTACTGCAAATCCGTTGGCGGCAATGGTTGACAAAGCAGTTGGTTGATAGCTGGCTTGTTGACCATACCTACTACCGGATGCGGTTTTTAGAGGCCGCTGGACAGGCTGATAATCCTGACCAGCGGATAAGCGAGGATATTGCCCGTTTTGTCAACATATCGCTTAACTTATTCTTCGCCTTTATTCAGCAGGCAGTAAGTCTTCTGTCTTTTGTGGTTATCCTCTGGGGGTTATCGGGCACAGGCAGTTTTACAATCGGCGGCGTTGAGGTCAATATACCGGGGTATCTCGTCTGGATAGCTGTTGCCTATGCCCTGATGGGAACGCTGATCACCATGAAGGTCGGTCGGCTTCTGGCGCCGCTAAACTTTGCGCAGCAGCAGTATGAAGCTGATTTTCGCTATAGTTTAATGCGTATGCGTGAACATGATGAAAGCATCGCTCTGTTGGGAGGAGAACAGTGGGAGTCGGCCAATTTAGCGGCGCGTTTTCGGCTGATTATTGGCAATTATCGCCGCTTAATGACCGTAAGCAAACATTTATCTTGGTGGAAGACCGGCTATGAATATTTAACAATGGTATTCGCCTTAATGGTGGCATCACCCCGTTATTTTCAGCACCAAATTGCATTAGGGGAGATGGTGCAGATTTCCAGCGCCTATCAGCAGGTAACAGCGGCCTTATCTTTTTTTATTACTGTATATAGTCAACTCGCTGAATGGAAAGCGGTTGCCAATCGCCTTTGCGGATTTGCCGCATCAATGATGGCGGCGGAGTTTATGCAGCCGGAGAGTGAAAAACCGTATGTTCCCAAAACCGGAAACACGATGGCGGCAAGACTGACAGTTTACAAAGAGCCGGGTGAGGTTTTGATCCGGGATTTAACGCTAGGCCTTTCGCCGGGTGAAAAGTTGCTGGTGACGGGACCTTCCGGATCCGGTAAAAGCACCCTGTTGCGCAGCTTGGCCGGTCTTTGGCCTCACGTCCAGGGCGTTGCAAACTTGTCGGAACCCGTTTGGTTTGCGCCACAAAAATCATATATTCCCCAGGCCTCTTTGCGGGAGGCCCTATGCTATCCCAAGCACTCCAGTCAAGGAGATGAGCAGTTAAAAGCCCTGCTGGCAGAGTGCAGCCTTTCGCAATTAACCGCGAGCCTGGATGAACGGCAAGACTGGATGAAAATTCTGTCGCCGGGAGAGCAGCAGCGGTTGGCTTTTGTCCGGTTGATGCTCCACAAACCCCAAAGTATGTTTTTAGACGAAATAACTTCCGCATTAGATGAAACAACGGAAGCAAAACTATACCGGCTACTGGCGGAAAAATTGCCGCAGTCTATTATTATCAGCGTGGGCCATCGCTCAACACTGGCCGAGTTTCACGATAAGCAGTTAGCCTTAACCGGTCAGGGTGAGTGGGCATTACAAGTGCTAAAATAACTTCTTACAACGTTAAATTTCCTTT
>DATMYQ010000084.1:0-8478 GCA_035560935.1 Patescibacteria group bacterium
TTATTATATAATTAGAAGCATGACCTTAATATGTCCTTAAATCGTCCAAAAATTTGACGCGAGGGAGAATCCGCCATGAAATTGGGAATCATCGGTCCGCTGGAACCGGTTAATAAAATATCACAGCTCATCAAACGCGAATTCCATCAGATTGAACCATTTCCCATATTGTATAAGAAGGCTTATGCCGAAGCGGTTCCACTCATTGCCGAACATCAGTCGTTTTTGGATGTGCTGATGTTCGCAGGCGCCAGTCCGCTATTTTATGCCCGCAAGCATGTCAAGCAAACCGTTCCGTGGGAATTTATTCCTCGCAGCGTCAGCTCGTTGCTCCGGGTTCTGCTGGAAATACAGCTAACTGGGCGCTACGACATCCGGAGACTCAGCTCAGATTTGTACGAATCGTCTCAGCTTTATGAAGCGTATGAGGAAGTGGGGATCCCACGGGATATTCTCCAGATTTATATCACCGATCACACGCCCCACGCCGAAGACTACCTGGATCATGTCTGTGCGTTTCACGAACAACACTATTTTCAACATCGGACCACCTGCTGTCTCACCGCGCTGTCCAGCGTTTACGAGAAACTGAGCGGCAATGGCATCCCCTGTTTCCGGGTCGATCCCACCACGGATGTGGTCCGGCAAACGTTGAACAAAATTCAGTTGAACCATTTGCTGCAGGTAAGCCAGCAGAGCCAGATTGTCGCCCTGCTGGTTTGCATTGACTCGTCCCACGAATACGCTTTGATCAATGACAATGAATATCAGTACATCATTGACAAGACCAACGTGGCCCGGGAGATCTACCTGTTCGCTCAGCGAATCCAAGCCGCCGTTGCTGAAGTGGGTCCACGCGAATTCCTCCTCTTCTCCACCAAACAACTATTGGAAAGCGTAACCAGCAATTATGAGGAAATTAGCCTGCTGCAATCGGTGAAAAAACATACCTCCCGTACCGTCAGCATTGGCGTCGGCTATGGGAAAACCGCTCAGGAAGCCAAAAACAACGCCAGTCTGGGGATGGCTCGTGCCGAAAAATCTGGCGGTGACCGCGCCTTTATCATCTATAGCGGTGGGAAATTCATCGGCCCCCTCCAAAGCGCGCCGGCGACTCCGCTGGAAGAAACAAAGCGGAAAATTGACGGACGTTTTCTCGCCGTCTCAGAAAAAGCCGGTGTCAGCGTCAACACCATTTTTCAGCTTTGCAGCATCATCACCCAGCAGGAAAAAAACCGGTTTACTCCTGCGGAACTGGCCCAACTGAGCGGCGTTACTCTGCGGACTGTCAACCGGGTGATCACCAAACTAACGGCCCACGGGTTTTGTTTTGAAGTGGGTAAGCGGGTATTTGCCAAGGCCGGTCGCCCTAGCCGGATTGTCGAACTGCGCCTGCCGTAAAAGGATTGATGCTTGGGAAAAACCGTTCAAAGAGGTATCGGCTTCACCGCCAGGCGAAGCCGATATTTTTTTGCTGATCGCGTTCTTATCCTTTTACAGTCACTGCGGACTGTCTTTGTCAACTTTCCGCCGTATGGGAAAATCGGTCGGAAAGCTTGCCGCCCTTCTTAATTGTCAGGCTGGACAGGGCTGATAAACAAGCGCAACCAATGAGAAACCAGAAAACCGCATCGTATGAACCATTAAAAGCACCGATCAGCAAACCGATAATCACCGGCGAAGCAAATCCCGCCGACTGACCGCCCAGATTTACCAGCCCCGTTGCGGAACCGGCCACCGAACCCGGCAACATTTTGAGCGGCATGGCGATAACGCCTGCCAGCACAAAGGACTTAAAGAAGTAAACCAGACTCTGGAACGCAATGACCATCAGAACGGATTCCGCCGTGTACATGAAGTACAAGAAGAAGGCGGTCAGTGAGGCGGCAATCACCAGTAAATATTTTTCCCTTCCGTCAAACAGCTTGTCCATGACCCAGCCGCCAATAGCAGTGGCAATCCCTGCTGCGATAAACGGCAGCGGGGTCAGTATGCCGATGGACTTCAGATCCAGATGGCGGACAGTCAGCAAATATGTTGGCATCCAGGAATCCAGACCTTTATTAATCAAACTCAACGCAAACCAGGCAAATACCAGCTGCCACATCAACGGAATCTTCAATAGCTCGCGGGCACTAATTTTCACGGCGTCTTCTTTTTTCTGCTCCGCCTCCGTCGGTTTGCGGGCTGGTTTGATCAGCAGCCAGTATATCGCAATAAACGCAATCCCGGCGATGCCAATGACAAAAAACATGTGGCGCCAGCCCATATACATCAGCAACGGCGCAATAATCATCGGAGCGATGGCGCTGCCAATGTAGTTGGAGGAGAGCAGCGCTCCCGACATTTTCGGTCGCTCGCTTTTCGGAAAATATTCCGCAATTCCTTTTAACGTGGCGCAGGGAAACGCGCCTTCTCCAAAACCGAATAACAATCGAATGACAATCAGCGATGTCAGTGACCAAGCTACGCCGGTTGCCGCCGTAAAGACGGACCACATTAAAAGAGAACCAATAATGACCCGCTTCGATCCGAATTTATCGGCCATCCATCCGCCGGGCAACTGCATCGCGGCATAACCGATAAAAAATGTGCTCAGCACCACCCCCATGGATGCAGGGTTTAGACTGAATTCCTTGCCAATGGCAGCCAGCGCAATGTTCATCGCCGCCCTGTCAATGTAGGAAATACACCAGCCCAGATAGAGCAAGGCAAATACCGTATATTTTCCGTTGGTCGCCTTCTGGATAAAACCTTTGAGCATGTCCATTCATAGATCCTCCTTGTTGATTGATTCGGTTTTATTAATTCATTCAGACAATCGCGTTGCGATCCGGACATTATAGAAACAGCCCTAAAACGCTGATTGATATAAAAATAGCCATTAAAACAAGGAATTTGCTTTAATGGCTTCATTGCCTGCTTCCGCCGGAATCCGTCCGTTCACCAAAAGTCATGCCGTTTCATTTATCAGCGTAGTATAGCCTGATTATACAAACCCGCTGCTGTCTTTAAAACGTCTTTAATTTGTCCCGATTTATTCTTTTGTACATCACAAGATATCGTACTGCACAGATTTTTTTGCTTCGCAAAAGAAAGCACTTCCTGGAAGAGACGTTTGTTCTTTGGATAAAAACACAAACGCTATTTGTGTCCCGTAAAACAGAAAAGAACTTTTCAAGGATCGTCACCGCTCACTCCGTATCCTTTTGAAAGCGCTGTTACTCGACAGGGGGTCTGCCTTATTTACTTTTCCCATCCGGCGTTTGTCTCACGTTTTTTGCATGATTTTATTATAGTCTTTTCTTAAACGCTGTAGATTCGAATTTTTGATAAGTAATGAATGAAATTCAGCAGACCTTTGATTTGATGGATCAGCATCCGGAATACGTAATCCAACCGGGGCAGTCGGCGGTGGCGGGAGAGCGGTTGCGCCCCATTTTGTCAAAACCATGATTTGTTTGGAATCAACTTGTAACAGGTGGTTTTTGGAAAAAAGTTGAAAGTTATTTTCAGAAATTGTTTGTATGTAATCCAGGAGAAAAGCTTTGAAATATAGGGCACCTTATTGGTTTGTCTGGCGGAGAAATGAGTGAAGTGTTTTTTCCTTCAGCAGAAAAATGCGGGATGCTCTTTTGGGAAGAAAGACCTGGATAATTAAAGGAATTGGAAGTTGCATGGAGAAGTTATAGTCCGGAGTAAACGCCGAATGAACCATCATAGGGTAGTTTGGCGCGCCGGAATTTAGAACCGGAAAGACCCGGATTCAACGTGGAAATTTGACGGTAGCAATTCAACGCAAAGGATAATGATTTAGAAGGAGGTTTTTCGGTGCAGAGTATACAAACAAAATTAACCGCTGGAATTCTCGGGATATTTCTGCTGGCGCTGGGGACGCTGGGAGGAATCAATTATTGGAAGGCATTGGGCATTATTACCGCCAATGTGACCCGGGACATGCAGGAGATCGCCGTAAATTCTGCGGGTGATGTGGGAGACTGGCTGGAAACCCGCAAAGCGGAACTGACGGTTATTGCGGTCTCGCCGGAGGTGCAAAGCGGCAACCGGGAAGCCATTGGGGCCTTTGTGTCCAACGTGGTAAAGGCGAATAAAATATACAGCATTATTGGATTTGTTTACCCGGACGGAAGCTCCGTCAACTCTTTAGGAACCAACGTGAATTTAAAAGACCGGGAATATTTTCAAAAAGCCATCAAAGGTGAATCCTTTGTATCCGATCCGATCCTCCCCAAATCCGGCGGTTCCCTGGCCACGGCGGTGGCCATTCCGGTGAAAATAAACGGGCAGGTGGCCGGAGTGTTGTATGGAGCGGTCAGCCTGGAGAGCCTGGCGCAAAAAGTGTTATCCATCAAAGCGGGGCAAACCGGGTATGCCAGCCTGACCCAGGGAGACGGATTAAAGGTCATTCATCCGGACAAGGAAGTGGCGATGAAAGAGAATCCGCTGACCAATTCCAATACTCCGGCGGATCAAAAGGAACTGGGCGTCCGGATGGCGAAAGGCGAGTCGGGCATCTCCCGGCTGGCGGTTCGGGGAGTAGAGCGGTATGTGGCGTACGCGCCGGTGCCGGGGGTGAACTGGTCGCTGGCAGTGGCTGTTCCGGTGGTTGAAGTGACCGGGGCGGTATCTTCTCTGACCTGGGTATCCTGCGTGACCATTGTGGTGGTGCTGCTGCTCACCGCATTGGTCATTGTCTGGTACGCCCGCCAAATTGCGGAACCTATCAAAGCCATTGAACGGGTGGCCAACCAGGTTGCGGACGGCAACATCCGTCCGGTCGATTTGCAACTTTCATCCCGTGATGAGATCGGCCGGTTGGGGAGCAGCTTTGAACAAATGGTGCAGCATTTGCGCGGGTTAATCCAGAAAATCCTCAGTACGACAGAGCAAGTGGCGGCGTCCTCGGAAGAACTCACGGCCAGCGCCGACCAGTCCGCGCTGGCGGCGGCTCAGGTGGCGGACTCCATCACCGTTGTCGCGGAAGGCGCGGTTCATCAAATGAGATTTGTGGAGAACACCACCGGCATTGTGGAGCGGATGGCTGCGAATCTGCAGGAAGTGGCCGACAGCGCCAATCAGGTGACGGGCAAGTCGGTGCAAGCGTTTCAAAAAGCCACTGATGGCGGAAAATCAGTGGCGGAGGCAGAGGCGCAAATGACTCAGATTCAGGAAACGGTCAATTTTTCCGCGGAAGTCGTGAGCAAGCTGGGTGAGCGTTCCAAGGAAATCGGCCAAATCGTGGATACGATTTCCGGGATTGCCGGACAAACCAATCTGTTGGCGCTCAACGCCGCCATTGAAGCAGCCCGGGCGGGCGAACAGGGACGCGGGTTCGCCGTCGTGGCGGAAGAAGTACGGAAGCTGGCGGAACAGTCTCAGGAATCGGCGAAAAGAATCGCCGATCTGATTGGCGTCATTCAGTCCGATACCCAGCAGGCCGTGCAGGCGATGAACGCGGGGACCGATGAAGTGAAGGTCGGAACGCAGGTGGTGAACGCCGCGGGGCTGACGTTCCGGGAAATCGAGTCGCTGGTGTCGGATGTGGCGTCGCAGGTGAAAAACATATCGGAAGCCATTCTCCAACTGGCGGGCAACAGCCGGGAAGCGGTCTCATCCGTGAAAGAAATTGGCGCGTTGTGCCGCAAATCCACGGCGGAAACCGATACGGTATCCGCTGCCACCGAAGAACAATCCGCCTCTGTGCAGGAAATCGCTTCCGCTAGTCAAAGTCTGGCGAAGATGGCGCAAGAACTGCAAGATGCCGGACAACGTTTCCGGTTGTAACGGTTTGAAACGTTTCCAGCGGCCCGGAGGACGCGGCGCAGCGTATGAAGCATCACGCCGGAAGAGACGGATAGTGTATAATAATTGATAAAGGGCGCTGCAAAATGCGCCCTTTATCAATTGTCGCCGTGCCAGAGGAATCGGCTAAAGAAGTCGGCGGGATTCAAGAATTGACCGGGAAAGTGCAGGCAGCGATTGATGTGTTGGAGGGGAGAGGCAACGACTTGCTGCAATTTATTGACGGCACCGTGAAAAGGACTACGCTGCGTTTGTGGGTGTAGGGGAACAGTACAAGAAGGACGCGGAAAATGTCAAGACATTGGCGGATACCTTGGCGCAAACCGCAGTGAAACTGAATAATTTGGTGGCAAAATTTAAGGTGTAAAATCAGCAGAGACAGAAAACCTCCCCGTGATCCGGGAATGACTATGCATCCTGATCATGAGGAGGTTTCACGTTTGTCACTTTTTCCGCGTTTACGTCACGGTTCGAAAATGGGCAACCGTTGTTGCGTATACGGATTTCATTCCTCGAAGCGGGGGGCTCTCTGTAAATGCTCTACAAGGCAGCCGTTATCACCACTAAAGGATAGTGTTAATACTCATCAAGCGGGATTCCTGATCCGTCAGGGAGATTTCACCGCTCTGACGATTAAACCAATATTTCTGCTGCTGAAAATGTTGGATTTCAGTATAATAAAGTGAGTTGGAAAAATGAAGCGGAGTTGATTTTTATGAACAGGAACTCCTTGTTTATCAGGCATATGAGCGCGCAGGAAGTCTCGTTAGCTGTAAAATGGGCTGCATTAGAAGGATGGAATCCAGGCATCCATGATGCACAGTGCTTTTTTTCGGCGGATCAGCAGGGTTTTTTAGTCGGCATGTCAGACGGAGTGCCGGTGGGATGCATCTCAGCAGTACGGTATGGTTTGGAATATGGTTTCATTGGCTTCTATATTGTCAGGCCGGAATGGCGCGGGCAAGGTTATGGCCTGCAGTTATGGAATAGTGCAATTGAGCAGTTAGCAGGCCGGATTATCGGGCTTGACGGAGTGGTAGCACAACAGAAAAATTACCAAAAATCCGGATTTGAATGGGCCTATAATAACATTCGTTATTGTGGATCTGGTATGGAAAAATTCTGTATTGATGCAACGGAGCTAAGGCAAGAGATCAGTGTTATTCCGGCAAACCAACTGAAGCAAGCCGATTTGCATGCCTATGACAGTAAATTATTCTTCACGACCCGGGCTGAGTTTCTGTCAGGCTGGTTAAAACAACCGCAGTCATTAGCATTGGCAGCTTTGATAAACAATGACATCGCCGGTTATGGTGTGATTCGCCAGTGCGAAACCGGCTGGAAGATTGGACCGTTATTTGCCGAAGACGCTGCTATTGCCGAAAAATTATTATTGTCACTGGCTGCCTATGCCAAAGGGGAGGAGGTATTTTGGGATGTGCCTGAAGTTAATTACGTCGCGGTTGATTTAGCGGGAAAATATAAAATGACAAAAGTATTTGAGACCGCTCGAATGTATAAAGGAGATGTTCCGAGAATCAATACGGAGAAGATATTCGGCGTAACTACTTTTGAATTAGGTTAATTGACAGGTGATCTGAAAAATTAACTAAAATATGATGGAGGTTGGAAATGAATACAAAAAGAATGCTAATATTGCTTATCGTCTTTTGTGTCGGCTTTACTGTGTCGGTACAGGCCAATGATATTCAAGTTACCGATTATTGGCAAGCGGAGCATTGGCTGGCATTGCCGGTCTCGACAGACAAGGCGGTAGATGTTTTCTATCTTTATCCCACCGCCTGGTACAAGGTCAATAAAGATGAGCCGAACATTTGTGAAATTGACAATCCGATCATGTTAAAAGGTTCAAAGTTGGCATTTTCCCGGCAAGCTACTGCTTTTGAACCCGTCGGGAATATTTATGCGCCTTATTATCGTCAGAACGACGCCGCCTACACGTTATCATTATCGCTGGAAGAACAAGAAAAAGTCATTGGCGGTATTCCCAAAACAGATGCAATGGCTGCGTTTGATTATTACATTAAAAACTACAATAACGGGCGTCCGTTTATTTTAGCCGGCCATTCCCAGGGCTCGAATGTATTGGTGCTCATATTATCGGAATACATGAAAGAACATCCCGAAGTATATTCCCGGATGATCGCGGCCTATGTCCTTGGCTATTCCGTTACAGACGATTACCTCGCCCAAAATCCGCACCTGAAATTTGCTGAAGGTCCGGATGACACCGGCGTGATTATTTCCTATAATACGGAAGCTCCTCGCGTTGTTACTAATCCGGTGGTATTACCCGGCGCTATTGCCATAAACCCGATTACCTGGACCAGAGAAGAAACACCGGCAACCGCGGAACAAAACTTGGGTTCAATAGTACTAAACCATGAAGGGCGGATCGTAGCCGAAAACGTAAAAAACTACGCCGATGCCCGAGTTGATAAATCCAGAGGTGTGCTGATCTGCACTACTGCCGATGTTGAAAAGTTAGCCCCCGGCAATCAGGTATTCGGCAAAGGCGTTTTTCATAGTTTTGACTATCCGTTTTATTACTACAATATCAGAGAAAACGCCGCAAACAGGACGAAAATTTTCTTAACTCATTTTTCGGCGAATAATCTCGTCTCATACTGAATT
>DATMYQ010000085.1:0-10740 GCA_035560935.1 Patescibacteria group bacterium
GATATAAATAGAGTTGGCACTCATTCGACAAGAGTGCTAATAACCAATTAAAAGGAGGCGTTCACTATGTCTAATTTAACCCGGCGTGATTCTTACAATACTCCTTCACTGTTCCGGAAAAGCATCAATGATCTGTTTGACAATTTTTTTGGAACCGGCGTATTGTCGCCTCTCAGCGACTTTACCGCCTCGGATTTCCCCACATTCACCACCGGTATTGCTCTTGACGTAATCGACCGCGGCAACGATTATCTGGTAAAAGCCAATCTTCCCGGCATGGACAAAAGCGATGTGGAAATTCAACTCACGGATAATAATGTCTTAACGATTAAAGGTGCCTATAAGCAGCAGGCCGAAAACAAAGACGGACATTATTTGCTGCAGGAACGCCGATCTGGATCTTTCTCCCGTTCTATCTCTTTCAACGAAGATTTGGTCCCCACCAAAATTAATGCCTTCTTCACAAATGGCATTTTGGAGATTACTTTGCCGAAAGCCGAAGTACAAAACCCCAAAACGGTTCGGATACCGATCGAAAACTAACTAACGATATTTACACTATACTGTTCATGGGCCCTTAGCCCGAAATGGCTAAGGGTTTTTATATCATCACCGTAAAGTTTATATTTTCGCAGCACACAATAATACTTTCTGGTATAGTTAAATAAATCAACCACTTGTTATTTTCGCGTTTCTTTATAAAATATATAGTGGATAACAGAACAACAGGAGGCAATACGCATGACACAGGAAATCAACAACAAAGAAGTCCGGGAGTTTCAGGCTGAAACCAAGCAACTCCTTGACCTGATGGTTCACTCGATCTATACCAACAAAGAAATCTTCCTCCGTGAACTTATTTCCAATGCCTCGGACGCCATTGACAAAATCCGTTTTGAATCATTGACCAATCTAGAATTACTGGAAGGCGATTCCGATTTTGAGATCCGTATTGAACCGGACGAAACGGCAGCTACCGTTACCATCACCGACAATGGAATGGGCATGACTTTTGACGAGGTCATTGAGAACATCGGTACCATCGCCAAATCCGGTACCCGGGCTTTTCTGGAAAAGCTTAAAGAAGCCGGCTCCGCAACGGATAATGAGCTTATAGGCCAGTTTGGCGTTGGATTTTATTCGGCATTTATGGTGGCAGAAAAAGTAACGCTGATTACCCGCGCACCCGGTCAGTCCCGCGGCGTCAAGTGGGAATCCACCGGTGACGGCACCTACACGATCGAAGAATATGACCGCGAAAAGCGTGGTACCACGATCATTCTTCATCTGAGCCCGGAATTTCATAGCACCGAACAGCCCCGGGAGAATTTTCTAAACCGGCTTACCCTGCAAAGTCTTGTAAAAAAATACTCTGACTACATCCGTTACCCGATTAAAATGAACTTTATCCGGGAGGAAAAACCGCTGGACGCCGAAGGCAAAGAAATTGCCGACGCGCCCGCGGCTCAGGTCATCGAAGAAAAAACAATGAATTCCATGACTTCGTTGTGGAACCGCAGTAAAAACGAAATCACCAAGGAAGAATACGGAAAGTTCTATCAGGATCTTTTTCATGACTGGGAAGATCCGCTGGAAGTCATCCACTCCAAGGTAGAAGGCGCTGTGGAGTATACAACGCTGCTCTTTGTTCCGGCTCATGCCCCGTTTGATTTTTACCAGCGTGAATCGACCACCGGGATTCGCCTCTATTCCAAAAATGTTTTTGTTATGGATAACTGCCAGGATCTTCTGCCCGAGTATCTGCGTTTTGTCCGCGGCCTGGTCGATTCTTCCGACTTTTCACTCAATATTTCCCGTGAACTGCTGCAACACAGTCAGCAACTGAAACTGATCGGTAAGAATCTAGAAAAAACTTTGTTAAAAAATTTAGAATCCATGCTTTCCAAAGACCGTCCCAAATACGATAAATTCTGGAAAGAATTCGGTAAAGCAATGAAAAGCGGCGTGTATTCCGATTTTTCCAGCCGGGACAAGTTAAAAGATTTGCTGCTGTTCCCGTCCTCCCGCAGCACGGAGGAACTGACCACGCTGGCTGACTATATGAAACGGATGCCCGAAAGCCAAACCGTGCTCTATTATGCTACCGGCAAAGACCGGGCCACGGTAGAGCAGTTACCGCAAATGGAACTGCTCCGCGAAAAAGGCATTGAAGTACTTTATCTTTTCGACCGGGTAGACGAATTTGCCGTTGATGCGCTGCGCGAATACCAGGATAAAAAATTCCAGTCTGTCAGCCGGGGCGAACTCAATCTGGATGAACTGGAGTCCACCGAAGAGAAAAAACACAAAGAAGAGTTGAGCAAAGATCACGAATCGTTGTTAAACGCGATCAAAGGGCAGCTGGAAGGAAAAGTGGAAGCGGTTAAAATTAGCAGCCGCCTAAAATCCAGCGCGGTCTGCCTAGTTAGCAGCAACAGTGGCATTAGTCTTTCCATGGAGCAAATCCTTTCCGAAGCCAATCAGGGGATGTTCAAAGCCAGTCGGATTCTCGAAATTAATCCGGATCACGAAATTTTTTCCGTTCTAAAAGATTTGCATGAAACGGATGCAGCTTCAGAAACATTCCAGGATTATTGTCACTTGTTATATGATCAAGCATTATTGATCGAAGGCCTGCCACCGGAAAATCCAGTAAACTTCGCCAATAAAATGGCCGCATTGATGGCCCGGGGCAGCCGCTAATCCAGACTTAGATTCTACGAATCATCACCAAAAACAGAACAGCGGATATGTACTTTTCGATACATATCCGCTGTTTTTTATTATGCGGCTTATTTCTTTACCTCTGGCTTTTTGACCTCTAATGCCTGTTTCAGCACAGCATCCGCCAACGTGCCTTCGGCAATCGGCTTCCATTTTTGCATTTCCGTCACATCCACCAGGTAAATTTTACCTGCCGAGTCATATTGTACCTGCCGCAGCGTTCTTTCCTGGCGATCCTTAATTTTAAATTCCATCTGGCTGTCAACGGCAGCAATATTTTCATATTTTTCCGGCGCGCTGATCCGAGTCTGCGTAGTCACCTTCAATTGGTCATCCTGACGTTGGACGCTTTCTGAGTCCAAATAAAACTGCACTTCTCCGTCAGCGTCATCGCCAACCATTACCCACGTAGCCGCCAGGGATACCGGACTCATTACCAGCAAGCAGGCCATAAAAACCGCTCCCATAAGAAACTTTTTCAACCATGAACACCTCCTTTCTAGATTATAGTAATATATTATCGGCAATCTGCCAAGTACTTTCTCACCCTAAAGCCGCTAACCGGTCAAAACGCAGCGCCAGCATAGTAATATCATCCGATTGTTCCGCGCCGGCGGTAAAGTTTTGCAGATGGTCCATCACCAGCGGCAACAACTGGCACGGCTCATTGGAATCGCTGCCCAGCAACGCCGCCTCTAGTCGCTGATCGCCAAAAAGCTCCATTTGTCCATTCATCGCTTCTGTGACTCCGTCGGTGTACATCAGTAAAACATCACCGGCCGCCATCCGCAGTTTTCCGCTGGAAAAACACATTCCTTCCACGACTCCCAGTGCGGGGCCATGCCGGTCTGCCAGCAGCAACGCTTTATCGTCCTGGCACAGCAGATAAGGCGGATTATGACCGGCATTACTGTAAGTCACCTCACCGGTACGGATATCCAGTATACCGCAAAACAAGGTCACGAACATACTGGCATTATTCCCGCGGCAAAGTTCTTCGTTCACACGCCGCACAATCTCACCCGTCTGCGCTTCCCGGTCAGCCTGTGATTTAAACAGGGTACGGGTAGCCGACATAAACAAAGCGGCCGCTATTCCTTTTCCTGATACATCAGCAATGACAAAACCGAATCGATGCTCATCAAGAAAGAAAAAATCATACAAATCTCCGCCGACTTCTCTGGCCGGTTCTAAAATAGCATGCAGTGAAAAACTGGTAGAATAGATACAACCGGTCGGCAATGCCGGCACCATGCTCTGCTGGATTTCCCGTGCCAGCGACAGTTCTCCCTCCAAACGGGCCTGTTGTGAGCGAATTTTCTGTTCTGCCCGTAAGGTATTTAATACCAAAACAAAGAATGCCACCATCATTCCGTTACCCAAAACCATCGGCAGAATAACCAACAATTGTATTTTCACCAATTGCATACGATCTGCGATCAGCAGCACCGGCACCACACGCGCCAACAATTCAAATCCTACGGTAAAAAGCACCGCCTCTCTGACACTAAGAACCGGCCCTTTCCGCCACCAGCTGTACAACCCGGCCAAGATACCGGCGATCAAAGAAGTACTGCCCGCAGCCAACGCATTCTCGCCGCCATAAGAATACCGAATCACCGCTGTAATAAACCCAACACTGGTCCCCAACACCGGACCTGCCATTAAACCCGCCAGAATCGGTCCGGGACGGCTTAACGCCACCAACAGGCCGTTAACCATCAGTCCATTATAAATACCGTAAGCAGAAAAAATACTAAAAACAAATCCAAAAACAAGCTGTTGTCGCCATTGTTGTTTCTGTTCCATCAGTTGGCAGAAGAAAGGCGACCTTAGCAAGCCATAAGCAAATACAGCCATTACGCAAGATTTCTCCATCAAATCCAACAACATGTTCCAATCATTCCACAGCATGCATTGCACCTCCGGTGTCTACTTTTCGCCATTCGCCTTGAATATCCTTTATCTCCACATAAGTCAGCGCGCGCTCTTCATGAGAAGAAGAGTCAAACCTGACACCGTAGCAGTTTTTTGTACATTATTTTCTTTCCGCTTTGTTATCGGTTGCTGTATGCCGCATATTTCACCACCGGTTATTACGTTTGCCGCTGCCTATCTGCTGCAATCGCTGACAATGCCGGTTTTTATCAGATTTTTCACACTATTCGGCATTTATGCTCTGATGTGCTAAGGCCGTCATCCTGCTTAGCACCGCCCATTTAAAATGTTCTCTCAGCGTCTAAAAGTGAGCTATCCACAGCAATCGTAAGAATTTCGCAAATTTTTCCGACATTTTCACATTGACAGCCAGGCTGCCGTCCTTTATACTAACCATAGTGAGTGATTGGCCTGTAGTGCCCGTTATCTTTGATATGTCCAACCTACAAGTCACCTAGGGAATCCAATGTTATGAGAGCTGTCGGAACATCATCGAATGGGGGACAAAAGACATACTAGGGTTACCCACCTGCGCGAAGCGGGTTTTGGACATAGGGAGAGACGACATTCTGGGCTGGTTACTGTTACGAGAAAGGTTTGCCGTGAGGTAAGCCTTTTTTATTTTGCGTAATAAAACAAAAACCGCACTGAGAAGGGCTGCGAAAAACTTTTTATAAGTCCTCACACAGCCCTGTCGAGCGGTTACTTGATCTTTATCATTTAAGAAATCAGCCAACCTGAGTAGTCAGGAAAATCGGTAGCGTCATATGAGAAATCTGATCCTGCAACTCTTCAATCTTATCAATATGATCATCTTCATCGCTAAGGATATGTTCCAGAATTTCACGGGTAGCAAAATCGCCAACTTCACCGGCCAGTTTAATCGCTGCATTATAGGCAGCAATAGCACCCTCTTCTGATTTATGATCCGCTTCGAGTTGTTTGGTAACATCCGCGCCAATATGAATCGGTGTCAATTTAGACACCACGGGAATTCCTTCCAGAAACAGAATACGGGCGATCAGCTTCTCTGCATGTTTCATCTCGTCAATAGCCCTTTTTTCAAAACGCTGGTGGAGTTTTTCATATCCCCAGTTGGCACACATTTCAGAATGGACAATGTACTGGTTGATCGCACCCAGTTCGTCCGCCAGCAAAGCATTTAGCGTTTCAATAAGTTTGGCATTTCCTTTCATTTGAACAAAGCCCCCTTATCTTTTCTGATATTTCAGAACCACCGATGATTTATCCCTGAAACACATATGGTTTCCGGGATATTCCGACAGCCTGATATCTCTCCATTCCACGTTCATTAACGATTTCCCTGCCATCACTAGGAAAAAAAATGGTTATTTTTAACTACCGCTATTCCACCAAATCATCGGGCCCGTAAATAAGCTTCCGGCCAGGCAATATCAGCGCCTAACGTGGCCGCGGCCATGAGGGGCCAATAAGGATTTCGCAGTAATTCTCTGCCGAGGAACACCAAATCAACACCGGCTTTCACGATCTGTTGTGCCTGCTGCGGCGTCGTCACCAAACCGCCGCCGATCACCGGCAACCGGGTCCGTTCCCGAATCGTCAGCGCAAACGGAATCTGATAACCGGGATACGCCCGTGGCGTGGTCGGTGTAATAGCACCGGAACTGACATGAACAAGATCGATACCGTGCTGTTTGACCAGATTCAGCATCGCCGCCACCGTTTCCGGTGTGTTGCCGGAAACTTCATATTCATGGGCTGATACCCGGACTCCTAACGGCATTCCTTTCGGCAATACATTCCTCACGGCGCTTATCACCTCACCCAACAGCCGCACTCGGTTTTCCGGCGGTCCGCCATATTCATCCTGACGATGGTTAGTTAGCGGGGAAAGAAACTGGTTCAATAGATAGCCATGAGCCGCATGCAGTTCAATGGCGTCAAAACCCGCCTGCACCGCCCGCCCGGCAGCAGTCACAAAATGGTTGATAATGTTTTTGATTTCCGCCAGCGACAATTCTTGCGGCACTCTAAATTCCGCAGAAAATGCCAACGTTGACGGCGCCACGGGTACCCGATTTTTCACTTCGCTCTTCCGACCGGCATGCGATAACTGAATGGAAATTTTACTCCCCTGCGCGTGAACGCGCTCTACCAACGTTTTCATGGCCGCCAACTGACTGTCGTTCCACAGTCCAAGATCACTGTCGGTAATTCTCCCGCCTGGTTCTACACCTGTCGCTTCTACAATAATTAGCCCAACTTGCCCCACCGCCCGAGCAGGATAATGAAGATAGTGCCATTCGTTGGGCAAGCCATCCGTTGCCTGATACATGCACATCGGAGACATAACAATCCGGTTTTTAAGATTCAAATCTCTCAGAGAAAATTCTTGAAAAAGCACCGCCAGCACCTCCGTTTTTTCTTCTGATGAATGAAATTCTGCCTGGAAAGGTCTCCTGTAATGATCAATATGTTTCAATATGACGGTCAGCTTAGTTTTCGCTTTCCAGCCCACGGTAAACGGTTAAAATACGCCTGGCTAAATCCAGACGTTCGTCCGGATTACCGATTTCGCACGAAGCAAGGAATTCTTGTGCTTTTTCTTCTGAACCATTCTCACCCGCACAATAGTAGCAAAAGTAGAAAATTCCTATCGTATCCATAATGTCTTCATATTCGCCGGATAGCCAATTTTGTGCAAACCGAATGACCTTTTGCTTGCTCGCACTCAACCGGCTGTCCAGTTGGCCGATTGTATCCAATCCCAGATAATGCAACGCCTGGGCTTTATCGTCTACAAACGGATTATTCAGTACGGGTATTCCTCCCAGCCATTGACTTAGTGCCTGGTTAATCTCCCTGATGATTGGGCTCTGTTCAATATACGCAGCCAATGATACACCATCAATATATACTGCATCCGGGTCTAGGGCAATTTGATCTCCCACCTGATTTTCATAGCTCATCAATGAATCGCGAATCTGCTTAAATTCCTGATCGGCAATTTCCAGCAACCCTGCCAGCCGGGAAAAACTGCGACGAATTTCCCGTGGAATAGCTTGTCGCCGTTTATATCCCAGATCATGTTCAATCTCCGCCCAAGCATGCTGCAAGATGGATCGAACCTGAAATTCCACCTTACAGTCCCGGTATTTTTTATACTCAGACAAGGCCAGCCGAAAACGGTTCAGTGCCGCAATATAGTGCAGCGAAACATATCCAAACCGGTCCGGGTCAATCAATTGACGTTTATCAATGGAGTTGGACCAATCCACGTCAAATTCCCGTTCAATCACCTCCGCCACCTGATCCACATCATCGTCAAAATAGGTGATAATGCGAACACCGGCAATATCCGTAATATCTTTTAACTCGGTATATTTACCGGAGTTCTTATCTACTTTTTTCTCCAGACTCTGGTTGTCTTTGACCCGGGAAGCTATGGAATGTATTCGTATTCCATTTTCCTCCAGCAAAACACTGAGTAAATCTTCCACTCGCGCAGTAAATTCTCGATAGAGCTCACTTTGTTCCCGAAATTGTTCCATAATTTTCAGTCCGGTTGATTTAGCGTCCATTAGTACCCCTTCATTTTTCTCTATTGATTTTCGCATTTTTCTTTCTTCTGTCATTTATTATAACAAATTTCAGCCTCCGGATAAATGCACGAATCGCACTCCGGAGGCTGAATCGATGTTGAAATAATATTTTTCCCAAAATCAGTAACGACTTTCGACTTCCACATACTGATCCAGGCAGGAACCCGGCGCAATCATCGGTGTAACCAAATCTTCCGCCGGAATGTCAGCAATGAGTACAAACGCTTTCCGGCATGCAAGCGCCCGGGAAAAAGCCTTCGCAAAATCAGCCTGATTGGTCACCGCTTCGGCTTCGGCGCCGCAAGCATGGGCAAAGGTTACAAAATCAAATTCCGGCAATAACGTAGAAGAATAGCGGGCTTGAAAAAAAAGCTGCTGCCACTGTTTTACCATTCCCAGACTCCGGTTGTTCACCACCAGCGAAATAATGGGTAATTGCTGCTCGACCGCCGTATACAATTCCATGCCCGTCATTTTAAAGCCACCGTCACCGGCGATATGAACCACCGTTTTTTCCGGTGCCGCCAATTGCGCGCCAATTGCCGCCGGCAACCCAAAACCCATAGTACCGCAACCGCCGGAAGTTAACCAGCAATCCCCTCGCTGCAATTCCAGATGCTGCGCTGCCCAAAACTGGTGCTGGCCCACATCGGTAACGTACACCACATCCTGACCTTGCAAAAAACGGCTGACATAGCGCATAATCCACGGAGCCGACAGCTGTTGCGGACGTTGTTCGGCAAAAAGATCCTGTGCGGAACACGCCTGCCGGTATTCTTCCTGCCAGCGGCGAATCCATTGCCACCAGTCGGAATATATCGTTGAAGCTATAGCCGCCGTCATTTGCTCCAGTATCGCCGGCATCGAACCAATCAATGCCACCTGTGCCACAACATTTTTATCCACTTCGGCCGGATCAATATCAATGTGAATCACAGTTTTATTCACTGCATACCGAGTTCGATCGCCGGTCACCCGCTCACTGAACCGGCAACCAATGGCCAAAATTACATCCGACTCGACAATAGAACGATTGGCCGGCATATGACCATGCATCCCGGTCAAGCCTAAATACAACGGATGCTTTGCGCCAAAAATCCCCAGACCCATCAAGGTACTGACCACCGGTATCCCGGCCTTTTCCGCCAGCCCATTCACCAAAGCTTCCGAATGGCTGCGAATGACACCGCCGCCGACCATCATAACCGGTTGCCGGGCTTTATGCAAAATCGCCATAGCCGCCGCCAAATCCTTCTGCCAGCTATGGGCTTTATGGTCCACCGTTCTCGTGATCGGTGTTTTATCTTCTTTTTTTACCAGCGGATGATATTCCGTTTCCATCCGCTGAATATCACTGGGAATATCAACCAGCACCGGACCCGGACGACCATCAGCGGCAATTTGAAACGCTTGGCGCAACGTCGGCGCCAAATGCTGTACGTCGGTGACTTGAAAGCTATGTTTGGTCATTGCCAGCGTCACGCTAACGATATCGATCTCCTGAAACGCGTCACGGCCAATCTGTCCGGTCGGAACCTGTCCGGTAACGATCACCATCGGTACCGAATCCATATACGCTGTGGCAATTCCCGTGACAATATTGGTTGCTCCCGGCCCGGATGTGGCAATGCAGACTCCCGTCCGGCCATTGACCCGGGCATAGCCGTCCGCTGCATGGACGGCCCCCTGCTCATGTACCGGTAAAATATGCCGCAGCGCTGAATCATACAATGCGTCATACAAAGGAATCACCTGTCCCCCCGGATAACCAAAAACAGTGTCCACGCCACATTCCTGTAAACAATTAACAATAATCTGGGCACCGGTCATTTTCATCACAACACTCCTCGTCTGGCTCCCACTTTACTAATACGTTCTCTTACGCAGATATTTCCTCGCTATCCCGCATCACACCCGCTTCAGCGACAAAAACCCGGACCTCCGTCACCGCTACCAAACGGCGCAGTAATTTAACAATTTGCGGACTAACCGCCTGACTGCCGACGGTAACGGTAAGCTGTACGTATTCCGCATCCGG
This sequence comes from Patescibacteria group bacterium, assembly GCA_035560935.1. Classification (GTDB taxonomy): domain Bacteria; phylum Bacillota; class Negativicutes; order Sporomusales; family Sporomusaceae; genus DATMYQ01. Next base: position 10,285 of record DATMYQ010000085.1, read on the forward strand.
TGTCACCTGAAAAGATAATGATTCGACCGTAAGGCCCCGTTGCAGAAAAATCTGAAACACCCGCGGCAGCACCGTCGGTTGATTCTCTGCTTTCACATACAACACCTGTTTCACATTTTACGCCTCCTCGTTTATTTTCCGGTCAACGTTTCCGAATAACACTTGTGCAGTAACATGGGAGAGACAAATTTCATGATCCATTAATATTAAAACGCCCCTATTCGGCTATAGCCGAATAGGGGCGTAAAATACGCGGTACCACCCTATGAATACTCTCATGCATCGGTCCATCAACCGACTCCCGGCTAACGCCCGGGCTACGCCTCTGCCTAATCCGTAACAGAATCCGCTACTTTTCGGAGAAGAGTTCATGGGTGATTTACTCAGCAAAATCCCCGCGCCAGTTCTCAGCAAACACCGGCTCTCTGTAACGGTTGTATTAATGCCTTTCTTCCC
>DATMYQ010000086.1:0-8692 GCA_035560935.1 Patescibacteria group bacterium
TTGGAATTTTAAATATATGGTGATACAATAAAATGGTCCCATAAAAAACACAAAGGAGTGAAATTTTGTCATGAAAATTGGCGCAATAAGAAAATTGTCGTGCGCGTTCTTGGTGCTGCTGCTAATGGTAGCATCAACGGCGGTGATTGGTGCAGCACCGGCGACTACTGCCGTAGCACCAGAGGAACTGGCTGCCGTTCCGGCGCAGGAATTTAGTTTGCCGGCAATCAACGGCCAAACGGTTACGGTGAGTTACGCCGGGAAGTTGACAGTACTGAATTTTTGGGCCGTGCGGTGCTCTTATTGCCGGGAAGAGATGCCGGAAATCAATAATTTTGCCAGCGCCTACCGTGCGCGGCTACAGTTTTACGCGATTGACCTCAAAGAGCCGGCGGATAAAGTGACGGGCTATTTGCAGGAAAACAAGTTTAGTTTGCCGGTCTTGCTGGATGGAAGCGGTGAATTAGGCAAACAGTTTGCCGTTAAAACAATACCTACAACCATTGTGATCGACTCCCAGGGGAATATTGTTTTTCGCAAAGCAGGCGTGATGACTCAAGCCGAGCTGGAAGGCGTTGTTGCCGGTCACCTGTAAAATAACCGATTGTCACGGTATATATAAATAGTTCGATTACATCATAAAGGAGTGATATATTTTTATGGTAACCAGAATACATCACAAAGTAATTGGTTCGATTCTCTGGTTAATGTTTTTACTGGCAGCGCCAGGGCCGGCGTTCGCCGGTGCGCCGTCACCGCCCCATCCGGACCGACCCAATGTGGTTTGGGACGTATCCGCCCAAAAAACAGTGATTGTTCATTTGCTTAATGCAACTCCCTACAACATGGTGCTGAAATCAAGCCCCTTTTCAAACAGTAATTACCAACAAGAGGTTCAGGGGCAGTACGATGAAGGAGCTATTATGTTTACTCCATCCGGCATCCCCCAGACAGTGCCGAAAAACAGCGGCCGCTCCTTTGTCGTCACCATGCTGGACAACGGCAGTAACGCCAGTGATGTCGCCGGTGAATATGATATGCTCTATACCTTGCAACAGGTCGATGCATCCAGCGTTTTCCAGCCAGGCGCTTGTACGATTAATCCGGTTAAAGCTGATGTGGATGTACATCTCGAATTTGACCACGTGAAGGAAAGCAAAAGTTTGAAAGGTGATATTTTTGATACCGTGGTGGAAGGTCTGAAGGTCATTGTCGAAGGCGGGGAAATCGTCGCCAGTGGCGGTGAAGAGGGTTGGTTTCATTTCCTGGAGTCTTCGGCAGCGCTGGCCGAAGATATCGCCACGACCATCAATGATGCTAATGAAAGCTCTGATCAGGGATATTTTAATGCCTTTGTGGTTTCCTATAACAATCAGCTGGATACCAGTTTGCCCGGTATTACCACCTCGGCCACAGATTCGGATACCGCCGCCCAATATGCCGGTATCAGCACACAGCAACCCTACAGTCATGGTTGTCCCCAGTCAATCATTGAAGTGCCGGTGGTTATATTGCGGGAAAAAGGTCCGAATTCCAAAGAGTTGAACGGTAATTTGCCGGTGATCCTGGCCGCGGTGGTCACGCAAAGCGACCAAACCGGCGCTCAGGTGTGCCTGGCCAAGGTAAGCCCTGAGTCCAGTCGGGCTGGCAACAAAATTATGAACTTGCTGAAAAGTGAGGGGCTGAATGGCCGGAAAGCCGTGTTAAAACTGTTCCGTACCCTCGATTATCAGGAAATCAGCCAATTGAGAGAAACTTATAAAGCCATTGCCGGACACAAACGGCTTACCGAGAAGCAGGAAGACTTATTGGAACAGGTGGCGGTTGCCCTTGAAAAGCACCAGTCCTATCTGCATTCTCCGGTGCAGGCCGGACAAAAGAAATCAATTAACGAAAGAGGGGTGCGGAAGTGAAGTATATGGCAAGAATGATTTCCGTGCTATTTTTGACGATGTTTATCACATCCGCCAGTTTCGGGACGGCAAGAGCCTGTGATGACCCAGGGGGCGGAATTTGGCTGGGCATTACCGGCGTTAATTCGAACCACAACCAGTTTTGGTTTAGCGTGATTAATTTGACCAGTTATAATGTGACGATTGGCACTGCACCCGACCACGCAATTGATGATTTTCCTTACGGCAGCGTATTGCCGCCGGGAAACTGCGTCAACTACAAGTCTGTTACTCCTTCCATGAGTAATTATGCGATTACCACCTGGGCAAGCGCCGATGCGCATAACCGGTTCCCTGATCATTGCACAGCAACGGTTCCGTTCACGATTAGCGAGGGAACCGGCGCCTATAATTTTAGTCTGACTTTCAAGCAGGATACTAACGACCATCCTCAGCAGGCGGCTATCGTTAATTTTGCTCCTCCTTATGGTACGACAACCTGGAAGTATTCCCAATCCGTCAGTAATGATAACGGCTATTACGCCAATCAACCCCGGGACGGGCATGAAGGAATTCTGTTCGCGATTTCCGACACCTTTGTTTTATCGGCTTTCAAGCCCAATAAAGTCGGTAATGGCGGCAACCGGTTCATTTTAGTCATTACCCAGAGATATTCCGACTCCAATTATCGCGGTTACCATTACCAGTGGTATATGGACTGAGATTGCAGCCATTGCTTTCATTTAACTACAAAGGGGACCAGGGAGAAACGATGGTTTCATCCTGGTCCCCTTCTTTATATAGAGCGGGTTTTAAACGGTAAGGAGTCAACAGACCGTGTTTTAGTAAATAAAGCGGTATCCGTAACAAAATATCCGGTGTCTAGGATCGGTTCGTTTCAAAGAATTTCAGCGCCACATCCGGGAATACGGCATAGGAGAGTACATCTTCCACTGACGCGTTGGGATAGCCTTTCTCGGCCAGTTCCTGTTTTAAGGAAGCCATTTGCGGTTGGATGTCGTCAGCGGGACGATGGGTAATGATTTCTTCACCCGTCAGAATCAGTTCCTTAATTTCTTCAGGAATCGGCGCGGGAGTACGGCCATATTTACCACGGGCCAGGTCCTTAACTTCACGGGGAACCATTTTGTAGCGGCCCAGCATGACGTTAAAGGTGGACATGGTGCCGACAATCTGGCTGGTTGGGGTAACCAGCGGCGGGTAACCCAGCTCAGCTCTTACCCGGGGCATTTCTTCCAGCAGTTCGGCATATCTGTCGGACATGCCCTGCTCTTTTAACTGATTGAGCAGGTTGGACAGCATGCCGCCGGGAATTTGGAAGGTGAGAACTTTGGTATCGATATCAATGGCGGTGTTTAATTTGAATTCCTCTGCCACCTGTTTTTTGATATTGCGGAAATGATCGGCAATCGGATACAGGGCTTCTTTTTTCAGACCGGTATCTCTTTCGTGCCCTTCCAAGGCCGCTACAATCGCTTCCGTGGCCGGTTGGGCGGTACCCATGGCAAAAGGCGACAGCGCGCAGTCGACAACGTCGACGCCGGCTTCCATTGCTTTTAAGTAGGTCATGGAAGCCATACCGCTGGTATAGTGGGTATGCAGCTGAATAGGAATGCTGACTTCTGCTTTTAAGGCTTTGACCAGGTCATAAGCCACATAGGGAGCCAGAAGACCAGCCATATCTTTGATACAGATGGAATCGGCGCCCAGGGAAGCCAGATCTTTGGCCACCTTGATAAAGCTTTGGGTGTTGTGATAGGGGCTGATCGTATATACGAAAGCGCCCTGAACATGGGCTCCGGCTTTTTTTGCGGCCCGGATGGAGGTTTCCATGTTCCGCACGTCGTTTAACGCGTCGAAGATGCGCACTACGCCTACGCCGTTATCGACGGCACGGTTGACAAACTCAGTGACCACGTCATCGGCGTAATGATTGTAGCCCAGAACGTTCTGGCCCCGCAACAGCATTTGAATCGGCGTTTTTTTGAGGTGCTTTTTCAGGGTGCGCAGGCGTTCCCAGGGATCTTCATTCAGAAAGCGGAGACAGCTGTCAAAGGTGGCGCCACCCCAGGCTTCCAACGAGAAATAGCCGATTTCATCCAGCTGTTCCAGCATCGGGATCATATCATCGGTCCGCATTCTAGTGGCCGCCAGCGATTGATGGCCGTCCCTCAGAACCGTTTCGGTGATTTTCAATGGATTGTTTGCCATTTTTACATACCCCCTTGTTGATGTTTAAATAGTTGTATCAGTAAAAATACTGATGGATGGAAGCTAATTTCATATGTCATATATTGTAGCCTATGCTTCGTTAAAAAGCCAATCAGCCGGTCAATAAAATACTGTATACATTTGCTGAATAAAAAGAATATTATCTATCGGACCCTGGAAATCCTGCCGCAGCAGAGGAAATCGGCCATGAAAATTTTGCAGGGAGGAATAATAAAATAAAAAAACAAAGCAGCAGCAACTCAGAGAATTACGACTGCTTTGCAAAAAAACAACTTATTTGTTGACCAGGTGGCAGGCGACAAAATGATCGCCGATATTGGTTAAAACCGGATTTTCTTCCGCACACTTCGGCATGGCGTAACGACAGCGGGTCCGGAATTTGCAGCCGCTAGGCGGATTTAAGGGACTGGGAACATCGCCTTCGAGGATGATGCGCTGGCGGGTGAGCTCAACGCCCGGATCGGGAATCGGAATCGCCGACAGCAGCGCCTGGGTGTAGGGATGTTGAGGATTACAGTATAATTCATCGCAGTCGGCCAGTTCGACCAGTGAGCCCAGATACATGACCGCTACCCGATTACTGATATGCTTGACCATGGACAGGTCGTGGGCGATGAACAAGTAGGTCAGGCCGTATTGCTGCTGCAATTCCTGCAATAAATTGACTACCTGGGCCTGGATCGATACGTCCAGAGCGGATATAGGCTCATCGCAGATAATGAATTCAGGGTCTACCGCCAAAGAGCGGGCGATGCCGATCCGCTGGCGCTGGCCGCCGCTGAATTCATGGGGAAAACGGCTGGCATGCTCAGGGTTTAAACCCACCCGGCGCAGCAGGCTGTAAATCCGGTCATTGCGTTCGCTGCCTTTCGCCAGTTGATGAATGTCAATGGGTTCGCCGATAATATCGCCGACGGTCATGCGGGGATTCAGGGAGGCGTAAGGGTCCTGAAAAATCATCTGGATTTTGCGGCGCATAGCCAGCGCTTCCGGCCCGGCGATGGCCGCATGAATATCCTGACCTTTGAACAGCGCCTGTCCGGCGGTGGGACGGTACAGTCCGACCACCGTACGGCCGATGGTGGATTTACCGCAGCCGGTTTCACCCACCAAGCCCAGCGTTTCGCCTTTTTTTACATGGAAGGAGACGTTTTCCACCGCTTTGACGTGCGTGAGAACTTTGCCAAACAAAGAGCGAGTGGCCGCAAAATATTTGGTGAGGTTTTTTACTTCGATGACGTTTTGTTCGTTACTCATATGGCAGCACCCTCCTTTTCCGCTTCCGTGAACAGAGATTCCGGCGTAAAGGGGGAATTTTTATGGAGCAGCCAGCAGCGGCAGGTGTGGTTCTCGTTAATGGACAAGAGTTCCGGCGGCTGCTTGCAGATTTCCATGGCGAAACGGCAGCGGGGCATGAAGGCGCAACCGGGCGGCGGCGACAGCAAATCTGGCGGCTGACCGGCGATGGACGCCAGACACTCTTTTTTCTGGTCCATGCGGGGAACCGATTTCAGCAAACTCCAGGTATAGGGGTGGCGGGGGTTGGCGTACAGTTCTTTCAACGGGGCCATTTCCACCGCCTTGCCGGCGTACATGACCATGACCCGGTCGCAAATACCCGCCACTACTCCCAGATCGTGAGTGATCAGAATAATGGAAGTGGACAGCTGTTTGTTCAGGTTCTTCATCAGATCCATGATTTGGGCCTGAATGGTTACATCCAGGGCGGTAGTGGGCTCATCGGCAATCAGGATTTTGGGGCTGCAGGCCAACGCCATGGCGATCATGACCCGCTGCCGCATACCGCCGCTCATTTGGTGGGGGTAGAGGCTGATACGGGCTTCCGGTGAAGGGATTCCGACCATTCGCAGCATGTCTACCGCTTTTTCCAGAGCCGGCCCTTTGGCCATGTTTTTATGAATCATAAAACTTTCAGCTAACTGCAAACCCACGGTCAATACCGGGTTCAGCGAGGTCATCGGATCCTGGAAAATCATACTGATATCGTTGCCGCGGATCGCCCGCAGTTCTTTTTCGGACATTTTTACGATGTCTTTGCCTTCGAACATGATCCGACCGCTGGGGATGTCGCCGGGCGGGGTCGGGATCAGGCCCATGATGGCGCTGGAAGTGACGCTCTTGCCGCAGCCGGATTCACCAACGATGCCAAGAACTTCACCTTTTCCCAATTGAAAACTGACGTTGCTGACCGCCTGGACGGTGCCGGCATACGTATGAAATACTACTTTTAAATCTTCAACAGATAATATTGGTTCCACGCAATGGTTCCTCCTTATTTGCGCATGCGCGGGTCAAGCGCGTCGCGTAATCCGTCCCCCAGGAAATTGAAGGACAACATAGTGATACTAATGGCAATCGCCGGAAAAAACAGCTGGAACGGATAGGAACGCAAACTGGTTACGCCCTCGGAGGCCAAGACGCCCCAGCTGGCCATGGGAGCCGACACACCCAGGCCGATGAAGCTCAAAAAGGCTTCGGTGAAGATGGCTTCGGGAATGGCCAGCGTCATGGTTACGATGATCGGACCCATGCTGTTGGGAATCAGGTGACGGAGAATGATCCGCCAGGAACTGGCCCCAATTAGCTTGGCAGCCAGAATATACTCCAGTTCTTTTAAGGAGAGAATCTGACCGCGGACAATCCGGGCCATACGCAGCCAATAAACCAGACCCAGGGCGATAAAGATGTTGGTCAGTCCCGGTTCCAGTACCACCATCAGCAGAATAACATACAACAGCAACGGAATGCCATACAGAACGTCGACAATCCGCATCATGATGCTATCTACCCGGCCGCCGAAATAACCGGAGATGCCGCCGTAGATGACACCGATGAAAAAGTTTAGCAGACTGGCCACAATGCCGATTGACAGAGAAATCCGGGCGCCGTACATAATCCGGACCAACAGGTCGCGGCCCAGATTATCCGTGCCGAACCAGTATTCGGAGGACGGTTCCTGATTGGCGAATTCCAGTTTTTGATCCGAGTAGGTGTGGGTTACAAACATCGGGCCAAAGAGGGCCAGAAAGGCGATGATAATAATCATAAACAGACCGGCCATGGCCAGTTTGTTCTTTTTCAAACGCCGCCAGGCATCCTGCAGATAGGTGGTGCTGGGACTGGCGATGTCATACGAGGTGTCCAGCTGAAAATCAATAGGGCGGAATAAATCCTGTTTGGGTTCCATTTTATCCATCCTCCCGGCTGTCGAGTTTGATGCGCGGATCGAGGAATACATAGGCCATGTCAACCAGGAAGTTGAGGAAGACCAGCAGGGCGCTGTAAAATACCGTGATGCCGAGAATAACCGTATAATCACGGTTGTAAATACTGGTGACGAAATGGCGGCCCAGTCCGGGAACGGCGAAAATGGTTTCGATGACGAAACTGCCAGTGAAAATGCCGGCAATTAACGGTCCCAGATAGGTGACCACCGGAATCAGGGCATTTTTGATCGCGTGACGGTAAATAATCAAAAAGGAAGAGAGGCCTTTGGCCCGGGCGGTGCGGATATAATCCTGCCCCAACACTTCCAGCATGCTGGAACGCATCAGCCGGGCGATAAAGGCGGTGGGCAAACCGGCTAAGGCGCAGGCGGGCAAAATCATGTATTCGATGCCGCCCCACATGGCGGCGGGCAGCAGTTCCAATTTTAACGCGAATACATAAATGAAAAATGTGGCCAAAATAAAGTTGGGCACCGAAATGCCAATGGTGGCGAAAAACATGGTAAAGTAGTCCGGCAGCTTATACTGGTACAAGGCCGAGATGATTCCCGCCGGGATGCCCAGCACGACGGCTAGCAACACGGTCAGAGCTCCCAGTTGTACGGATACCGGGAAACTTTCGCTGATAATGTCATTCACTGTGCGGTTCTCGTATTTGAACGACGGGCCCAAGTCGCCAGTGGCGATATTGCCCAGATAGTCGACGTACTGCTTCCAGAGTGGATCATTCAGGTGGTAACGTTCATTAATGTTTTTCATGACGGCTTCCGGCAGATTTTTCTCGGCGGTAAACGGACCGCCGGGGATGGAATGCATCAGAATGAACGTGGCGGTGATGATCACCAGCAATACAATAAACATGGAAACAAAACGGTTTATTGTGTATTGAAACAAAAAGCATCACTCCTTAAAGGCTATTTTTCCAGGGTGTCCGGATGGGGCGGGGTACCAGCCGGATGTATACAGGTCAAGCAATCCACTTTATTGGCCGGGTGAGAAAATTCCGGTGGTGAAAATATGATTGCGGGCAACAGAAAAGAAAGAATTTTCCCGTTCGCAAGCAACGGGTTTTGAGTTAGAGAAACACATCGATCTCTCGCTCTTACTCATCCAAATCATTATTCGTGATCTGACGGGATAATCCTTCTGGCATATCAAGAGAATTTATCAGAAATGGTCAGAAATGTTTTTTTAGGGCGGACGGTTACAAAAACAGAAAAACAAACCAAACACAACTAAATTCAATAAAAAATAGGAGGCCGCCCAAACAAAAGATGAAGTATTAAATATCCTGTAATG
>DATMYQ010000087.1:0-2676 GCA_035560935.1 Patescibacteria group bacterium
GAAATATTGTTACATCAACTTTTTCAAACTGTCCGCATTATTTCCAAAGGAGTGAATAAGAATTTAGAGTCGCAGGGAATCTACGGATCCGAATGGTCAATTATTACGATGCTAAAAGAAAAAGGTTCGATGACGCAGGGAGCGTTGGCATGCTATTTAAATATTGAGCCGCCGGCTGTATCGAAAAGTTTGGTCAAATTGGAACAGAAAAAGCTCATTGTACGGATTACCGGGCATGACAAAAGAGAAAAAAAAGTGGCTTTAACCGCAGAAGCGGTGGCGCAATATCAGACGTGGGAAAAAATGGTCGGGCACCATAGGCAGGCGATTTTAAGCGATTTGTCGGAAACGCAACAACGGGAGATGACCATGTTGCTGAAAACTATTTTTCAAAATGCGCAGCGATATGATCAGAATGGCAGCTGTTAACATATAAAGTGTCATTGCAATAAATGGAAAATTAAATGGAGGAATCTATGAAAGAACTGATACAAAGGAAAACCAGTCCGGCTACGATCTTGTGGTCGAAAAATTTTTTCTTGCTGCTATTGGGGAATTTTTTTGTGTATCAAGGGATTTTGATGTTGATCCCCACCTTTCCGGTATATATCAAGCAACTTGGCGGCAATGATTTGCAGGCCAGTCTCCCGTTTGCGGTTGTTTCCATTTCGGCACTGATCGTTCGTGCCATTAGCGGCAATGCTGCAGATACGTTTGGCCGCAGGCCGCTGCTGATATTAGGAATGGGTATTCTGCTGCTTTTTAATGGCTCGTATTACCTGGCTTCCGGGATTGGCATTATTTTAATGTTACGATTCGCCCAGGGAATCGGCTGGGGAATGACGTCGACGGTACTGGCGACGATTATGTCCGATATTGTGCCGCCGGCACGCCGGGGGGAAGGCACCGGATATTTTGCTTTATCCATTATTCTGGGAACATCGCTTGCAACCGTCGCGGGTATTGAAGCGATGAAACGGTATAATTTTGATAGCATTTTGCTGATTTCCACACTCCTGGTTGGTGCGGGGATGTTATTAACCCAAGGCATATCTCTTGCTCCGGTAAAGAAGATCGCCAAGGTGAAGCGCGCTTCCGGGATTGTTTGGAGCGACTTGGTTGAGAAAAGTGCGGTATTGCCGGCATTTTTATGCTTTTTGCATTCAATTACTTTTGGCGGAATCATGAGCTTTATCATGCTGTTCGGCCAGGAAGCGGGTATTGAAAATGTAGGAATCTATTTCGTTGGCCATGTGTTAATGATTTTAATTAGCCGTCCTTTTGCCGGAAAACTATTTGACCGAAAAGGACATGCTTTTGTAATCATACCAGGGGTATTGCTGATGATGGTTGGTCTCTTAATGTTATCCTATGCCAATTCGGTCTACTTTTTGGTGGCCGCCTCCCTATGTTATGGACTCGGATACGGAGCAGCCCATCCGTCCCTGCAGGCGTGGGCCATTCAACGGTCGCCGGCAGAGCGCAGAGGTGCGGCCAATGGAACCTTTTTATCCTCGCTGGATTTAGGATACGCCGTTGGTGCGGTATTGTTGGGATTGATCGCCACGCATACAAATTATGCAGTAATGTATCGGATTTCTGTGTTGTTCTTAGCCGCGTTTGCCGGAATTTACGGCTATCACCTTGTAAAAACGCGACAATATAACCGTAATCTTCAACGGGAGGAAATTATGGAAACAGAAACTGGCGACGATGGGGAAGCGCAATTGGCATAAACGGTAAAAAAATCCGCTTCGACTCTCGCAAGAAGCAAGCAGGAAAAGAAAAAGTTTAGACCGAAGTGTTCCTGTATATATCTGGTAGAGGGGGATGCAGCGGATGAATGCAATTGACGAGTTGAGCAGAATCATTTCTCAAAGTAATAACATCGTGTTTTTCGGCGGGGCAGGAGTATCCACCGAAAGCGGTATCCCGGATTTTCGCAGCGTTGACGGACTTTACAGTCAGCAATATTCTTATCCGCCAGAAGTGATGTTAAGTCATACTTTTTATGCGCAGCACACCGCCGAGTTTTTTGACTTTTACCGTAAGAAGATGATTTTTGCAACAGCAACACCGAATAATGCGCATTACAAACTGGCAGAACTGGAGCGGGCGGGAAAACTGAAGGCGGTCATTACTCAAAATATCGATGGGTTGCATCAGATGGCGGGCAGTAAAAAGGTTTTGGAGCTTCATGGGTCAGTGAAACGAAACTATTGCCAACGTTGCAACGCGTTTTATGACGAAAAATTTGTTCTGCAAAGCTCCGGTATTCCGACTTGTACCTGCGGTGGCGTGGTAAAACCGGATGTGGTGTTATACGAAGAGGGATTGGCGAGAGAGACGATGCACCAGGTCACTGTTTGTATTGAAAAGGCCGAGGTATTGATTGTGGGCGGAACGTCCCTGGTGGTATATCCCGCCGCCGGGATGATCGATTACTATCGTGGGCGTCAATTGGTATTGATCAACCGGGAGGCAACACGCAGCGATGCCAAAGCACAGCTTTTGATTCAGGGCAGTATTGGTGAAGTGCTGGGACAAATTACGGTGAACTGAAGGCGTGATACAGCGACAAGCGGGAAAACGGGTATGTCAGAAAACCGGAAAAATATTCGAGTTCTGACTGCAGGTATGTTGACAAGGCATGGTGGATTGTGATTAAATGAAATC
>DATMYQ010000088.1:0-17251 GCA_035560935.1 Patescibacteria group bacterium
TTCGTTAGCAAATTGGTATCATTCCACTTTGCTAATTGGTACTTGATCTCCCATAAAAACCTGTTATGATAAGACAAAACGAGGAGGGATTGGGATGGCAATAGAATTTGCCCAACGTATGGAAGGTATGCAAGCATCTGATATCCGGGAGATTTTAAAGATCACCGCCCGGCCCGAAATCATTTCTTTTGCCGGTGGTTTGCCGGCACCCGAAATGTTTCCGGCTGAGGAAATGAAGGCCGTGGCCGTCCGGGTCCTGCAAGAAAACGCCATGCAGGCACTGCAGTATTCGACTACCGAAGGCCATGAGCCACTGCGCCGGCAAATTGCCGACCGTATCAATCGCAAATTTAAAACCGGCGTGACGGCCGATGATATTGTGATTACCAGCGGTTCCCAACAAGTCCTGGATTTTTCCGGCAAACTCTTTCTCAACGAAGGAGACGTGGTGCTTTGCGAAAGCCCCACTTACCTGGCGGCCATCAGCGCTTTCAACGCATACCGGCCCCGGTTTATAGAAGTTCCCACCGACGCAGGCGGTATGATTATCAGTGAACTGGAAAAAATACTGGCCACCACCGACCGGGTGAAGTTGATTTATACGATTCCCGACTTCCAGAACCCCACGGGAAAAACCTGGCCGGTCGACCGGCGCCGGCAGTTCATGGATTTGGTCAACCAATACGAAATTCCCGTAATTGAAGACAATCCCTACGGCGAATTGCGCTACGACGGCGAAATTCCTCCATCCATCAAATCCTTCGATTCCAAAGGACTGGTCATTTATGTCAGTACCTTTTCCAAAACTTTCTGTCCCGGTCTGCGGATCGGCTGGTTGGCTGCCGCCCCCGTCTTTCGGGAAAAATTCGTTCTGATTAAGCAGGGAGCGGATCTGCACACCTCTACGATCAGCCAGTATGAAATCTCCACTTATATGGATATGTACGACCTGGACGCGAACGTAGAAAAGATCCGTCAGGTCTATCGACGACGCCGGGACGTCATGCTGCGCGCAATGGAAAGCCACTTTCCCGCCGACGTCTCTTTCACCCGTCCCCAGGGTGGTTTGTTCTCCTGGGTACAATTGCCCGCACACATTCAGTCTAAAAAGCTGCTGATCCACTGTCTGGACAAATGCGTGGCTTTCGTCCCCGGCGATTCTTTTTTCCCCAACGGCGGTGTGAAAAATACATTCCGGCTTAATTTTTCCAACATGCCGGAAGACCGCATTCAGGAAGGAATCCGGCGTCTGGGAGACGCAATCCGTGAATATCGCTGACCGTTCTCAGCTACGAAAAACAGCTCTCGCTGCCGCCGTCAGGCGGAGCGGGAGCTGTTTTTATACCAACTCATAATGCAAAAATCAAACCGATTCCAGGTTTTCAATGACCGGCGGCAAAAACGGCAGTGGTTTTTCCCGTACCGACGTCGGCAAACCCATGGTGTCCAGCAACGCAATAAAGGGCTTCGGGTCCAACTCTTCCACATTCACCATGGACTTTACATCCCATTCGCCCCGGGCTACCAAAATGGCCGCTGCCGCGGTCGGTACACCGGCGGTATAGCTGATGGCCTGTGATTCCACTTCCTGATAACATTCCGCATGATCACAGATATTATAGATAAAAATATCCTGCGGCTGATTGTCCTTGGTACCGCGGATATAATTGCCAATACAGGTTTTGCCGACATAATTCGGCGCCAGTGAAGACGGATCCGGCAGAAGTGCCTTCAGTACTTTCAGCGGCACCACCTCAGTGCCGTCGGTCAGCGTTACCGGGTTTTCCGACAGTATCCCCAAATTGCTCAGGACGGTAAACACATTGATGTAATGATCGCCAAATCCCATCCAGAAACGAATGGAATTGGCATCGATGTTCTTCGACAACGAGTGCAGTTCGTCATGTCCGGTCAAATACACCGGACAATTGCCGACCACGGGAAAATCATAATCCACCCGGATGGAATGGACTTTTTGCAGTACCCATTTACGGTCAATCCAGGTCCAAACTTTCCGGAATTCCCGGAAATTGATTTCCGGGTCAAAATTCGTGGCAAAATATTTACCGTGACTGCCGGCATTGACATCGAGAATGTCGATGGTGTCAATAGTATCAAAATATCGTTCCTGAGCCAGCGCACACCAGGCATTCACCACCCCGGGATCAAATCCGATGCCGAGAATAGCGGTAATTCCTTTTTCAGCGCAGCGTTCTTTCCGTTTCCACTCATAGTTGGCATACCAGGGCGGATTTTCACAAACTTTGGCCGGATCTTCGTGAATGGCGGTGTCCATATACACCACACCCGCCTGAATACAGGCTTCCAGTACTGTCATATTTACATAGGCCTGTCCCAAATTCAGCACAATCTCCGAACCGGTTTCCTGAATCAGCGTCACCAGCTCTGGCACATTCAGCGCATCCACCGTGCGGGCATACAATTTTTTCGCAGGATCCTTCAGATGTTTTTTCCGCAATACGCTTTCAATAATTGCCTCGCATTTTTTCAGGGTCCGTGAAGCAATACAGATATCCCCCAGCACATCATTGTTCATCGCACATTTGTGGGCGACCACATGCGCTACACCGCCAGCACCGATGATTAACACATTTTTCCGCATAGCGTACTCCCCCCGTTTTCGCAGAATGATCACGACAAAGCGTGGACAAAATCCTTATACCCAAACTGGCGGACCACTTCTACCGTGCCATTGAGACGGCGAACCGCTATAGCCGGCATTTGCAGACCGTTGAACCAGTTCTTCTTGACCATGGTGTAACCGGCGGCATCGGCAAAGCGAAGTTCGCTGCCGATATCGAGCCGGTCCGGAAATTGATAGGTGCCAAAAATATCTCCCGCCAGGCAGGAGCGACCGGCTACCATATAAGTATAAGGACCGCCGGGTGTTTCCAGTTTGGCTTCCTGCCGGTAAATCAGCAGGTCGAGCATATGACCTTCGATAGAGGCGTCAACAATGGCAATATCCATTTCATTATGCACCACATCCACCACACGGGTAACCAATTCACCGCAGCCCGTGATGGCGCTCTCCCCTGGTTCCAGATAGACCTGGACATTGTATGCCGCAGCAAACGCCGCCAGTTTTTCGCTAAAAATATCCAGCGGATAGCCTTCCTTGGTAAAATACAGGCCGCCTCCCAGGCTGACCCAATCCAACTGTTTCAATAAAGCTCCGTATTGGTCGCCAATGATGTCCAATTGCCGGCAAAATTCGCCGACATCGTCATTTTCACAATTATAATGAAACATCAGTCCGCTGATACGATCCAGCCGTTTTTCCAGCTGGCTTCGATCCACCACTCCCAGCCGGGAATATTTCCGGGCCGGGTCCGCCAGGTCAAAATGAGAGTAGCTGATACCGGGATTGGCCCGCAATCCCAGTTTAACGCCGGACAGTTCACCGGCATATCGATCCAGTTGGGAAACGGAGTTAAAAATAATTTTATCGGCAAAACTCGCCATTTCCTGTAAATCTTCCAGGGAATAGCCCACGCAGAAAGCGTGGGTCTCCTTGCCAAATTTCTCATGTCCCAGGCGGGCTTCATACAGAGAACTGGAGGTTGTGCCGTCCATATATTGTTTCATCAAATCAAACACACACCAAGTGGAAAAACATTTCAACGCCAATACCGACCGGGCTCCGGAGTGTTCCCGCACCCAGGCAATTTTTTGCAGATTTTCCACCAACTTGGGTTCATCAATCAGGTAATAGGGAGTGTTTATTTTCATGGGCTCACCCGCCTTGCCGAATTTTTCCGCCTGTTTCTCGCTTACCATCCAGTCGCCGCAGGAAATCCGGCCATTTGCGGCTTAACGGCCGCAAATTTTGGTCAAAACGCTAAAAAACCGGCGCCAGGCCTGGTTTTGAGACAGAAATTTACTAAATCACATTAATGGTAGCAAAAGACGCTTTATTTGTCAATCAGCGGTCCGTCTTTACCGGTTCCGCCGCCATCGCAAGCCGGTATTCCAGCAAGCATCTGCCGGACGAGTTCATACACTTCCTCGTGAATATCGTCAATGGATCGCAACCGGTTCTCTGCCACACACGCCACCCGGAACCAGTGGTATTTACGGGCCACCAGCAGCGCATTGCGGTGACAGGCAACCAAATAGTCTTGGTTCTGTTCATGAATATCCTGATTCGCAGTTGTTTCCCGGGAGCGTTTTTCAATGAGCGCCCGGGTAAAATCCGGCGGCACATCGAGAAAAATCACACCGTCCGGCGCCGGCAGGCCACATTTGGCAAACTCAAAATCTTCCAACCATTCCAAAAAACTTTCCTTGGCCATCGGGTCCTCAATTTTCACCGCCTGATGCACCATATTGGAAGTGGTGTAACGGTCCGCAATCACGATCCCGCCCCGACGGTAAAATTCTTCCCAGTCTTTTTTGAAGGAAGCATAGCGATCCACTGCGTAAAATGCCGAAGCGGCATAAGGGTTCACCGCCCCGGGATCACTGCCGAATTCTCCGCCCAGATACATTTTGATCAGTGCCGACGAGGGACTTTGATAGTTGGGGTATTCCACCTGCCGCACCGGATATCCTTCCCGGGCCAACCGCTCCCGGAGCCGGGCCGTTTGCGTAGCCTTGCCGCTGCCGTCGCCGGCTTCGATTATAATCAGCTTCCCCGCCATGTCAACCTACCACCTTTACTGTGTTTAAACTCAAATCCTCCACTCCGGAAACATGCAGACCCGCCGCCCGTAACCGCCGGCAGTATGCCACAATATCGCGGGTAATGCGTTCTCCCGGACAGACCACCGGGATTCCCGGCGGATAAAAAGTAATGGTTTCCGCACACACCCGGCCAATGGCCATGTCGAAAGACATCCGAATATTGGCGGCAAATACCGCCTCCCGGGGTGTCAGCACCAGTTCGGGATAGGGTATGGCTTCCGCCTCCGCCCGCAGCAACGGCGGTTGGTCCCGGCAGGATTCCGCCAGACTTTTCAGCGCCGCCGCCAAACGTTGCACGTCTTCCTCCCGATCTCCCAACGTGATCAAAAACAATACGTTGTTTACATCCGACAGTTCCGCCTGTATTTTATAGCGGTGCCGTAAAATTTCTTCTGCCTGAGGACCGGTAAGGCCCAGGCCAGTGACCCTCACGGTCACCTTGGTGGGGTCCAGGCTGTAGATTCCCGGCACGGCGATTTTTTCGTCGCCAAAGCAGTAGAGTCCTGGGACAGCATTGATCTCCCGTCGCAACCAGTGGGACCATTCCACCGCTTTCCCCACCAGTTCCCGCCCCTGGATCGCCATCTGCATTCGAGCCACGTCCAGCGAGGCCAGCAACAAATAATTAGGGCTGGTAGACTGAACCAGCCGCAGCATGACCTTTAATCTCTCTATTGGTATATATCCTTCGCGCCAGTGAACCATAGAACATTGCGTCAACGCACCCAAAATCTTATGTGTGCTTTGCGCCGTCACATCAGCACCGGCTGCCAGGGCGGTCATCGGCAAGCCATCAGCAAAATGCAGATGAGGCCCATGGGCCTCATCCACCGCTACCGGTAATTGATGGCGGTGAACCAAATCCACAATGCCGGCCAGGTCCGTCGCCACACCGTAATATGTAGGATTAACCAGCAACACTCCCCGGGCATCCGGGTGTCGGCGCAATGCCTCTTCCACCGTCGCCGGTGTTACCCCCAGGGCGATTCCTAAATCCGAATCCACCTCCGGCACCAAAAAAACCGGCGTTGCACCGCTGAATATCAAACCGCTGACAACCGATCGATGAGCATTACGGGGCAGTAAAATTTTTTCTCCGGGTCCGACCATCGCCATCATCATCGCCTGAATACCGCAGGTTGTACCATTAATGGTAAAAAAACTCTGATCGGCGCCATACAGTTCCGCCGCCAATTGCTGCGCCTCTTTGATCGGTCCCTGCGGTTCATGCAGATCATCCATCTCGTATGGCAATCCCATGTCCAGCGCCAGCGCAGCACTCCCCAGGATATCTGCCAACGCCGGATCCATTCCCTTGCCCATCTTGTGCCCGGGAGTATAGAAGGGAGTCACGCCGGCGGCCGCATAACGCCGCATCGCGCTTAGTAATGGTATTCTGGTTTGCTGCAATGTCATTTCCCGTCCCTCCCGTCCATACCCGGGTTTTCCGGGCGAACGCGCCACCAGTGGCGGCGTGTGAAAAAAAGCGACTTCTCCACTCCCACCGGATATTTTTTAAAATATAATTTTGATAAAAATTCGGGTACCTTCGTTGGGGCGGGAGGAAATTTCCAGTTCCCCGTTCAACAGTTGAATTCGTTCCCACATACCCATCAGGCCAAAGTGGTCTACCCCAAAATCCGCCTTACTGTCAAACCCGCAGCCATCGTCCTCAATCACCACCGAAACGAACGAGGGGGCAAATTCAAAGCGAATCCAGACGTATTTGGCCCTGGAATGTTTCTCCACATTATTTAACGCTTCCTGAATAATCCGGAATAAACCGATTTCCACATGGGAATCAAATCTTTTTTCAGTCCCCATCACTTTGACTTCCGGCATAATACCCGACCGTTCCCGCAACGTTTCCACTACCCGGCGCACAGTGGGTATAATCCCCAGATCATCCAATGTCATCGGTCGCAGGTCAAAAATAATTTTACGGGTTTCTTTCAAAGCGTTGCGGACCTGCTCCCGCAAATCCTGCAGTTCTACTTTGGCCCGCAATATATCCGTATCAATCAGCCGTTCGCAAACCTCACCCCGAAAAACCACGTTCGCCATGACCTGCGCCGGGCCGTCATGGATCTCTCGGGCTACCCGGCGACGTTCATCTTCCTGGGCCTTAATGATTTTTGCGCCAAAAATCTGTCGCTGCTGCAACGATTCAATCTGAGTCGTTACCGTACCCATCTGTTCGCCCAGATATCCCAGAACCACACCCACCTGGCTCACCAGTTGTTCCGCTTTATCCACTGTACTTTTCAGCGACTTTAGCCGGATTTCCATGTCGTCCCGCTGCCGCCGCAGATTCTGTTCCCGCAGGCGGGTCATCGCCAGTTCCAACTGCAGGGAATTGGTTTCTTCGTACGTGCTTTTAATATCCGCTTCCGTATACTTTTTAAAATTCTTGCTGACTTCCATCAGGCGCCGCCGTGAACGCCTCTCCCGTTTTTCCAGTTCGTCCACACGGAAGATCACATCCGCGGCTTCCTGTCTGACCCGTTCCATGTCTTTACGAAGCCGCTCCATTTCTCCCCTGGCCGCTTCATAAATGTCAAAAATCTGCTCTTTGCTTTTCTCCACCGCTTCATAGGTGTCTTTGACAATTTTATCTAATATTTTCACATCTAAATTTTGCATAAGACCACCCTCAATTCCTGAGCCACCGGCGATTTCCACACCCATCACCCACACCCCCGCCCCAGCTCTTCGCCGGGCGGGACCGATGCTTTAATGGTTCCCCGGAACTTCTCCAGCAGCCAGTCTGCCAGCTTTGTCACTTCCCGGTCCACCGGACTTTCCGGACAAACCTCCCGGAGCGGCAATCGCCGTTCCGCCGCTATTTGGACCGCCTCATCATCCTGGGGTAACCCGGCGGCCAAACCGGCTGTCAATTCCCGGGCGACGACCCGCATCGCCGTTCGGGCGTCATTCTGGCAACGGTTCAGCACCAAGTGCATTTTGTCCCGGGTATAACCCAGGGAGGTCAGCATATCAAGACATATTCTCATATTTTTTACCGCCGCCCGCCCCGGACCGGACACCAGCAGAATTTCATCCGCTTCATCCAACAACGCGACCATATTATCATTAAACGCCGATTCGGTATCCACCACGATATAACCGAAGTTTTCCCGCATTTCCTGGATGACATTGTGCAAATGGCGGCTGTGGATGATGGCGGCCTGTTCCACACGAAGCGGCGCTGCCAACACTTGCACCTTTTCATTATAAGGCGTCAGACAGCGTTGGAGCAGGGAACCGCTCAGGCGATCAATGTCATTGAGCAAATCGGCCACGCTGCTCCGGGGTTCCAGTGCCAGAAACATCGCCACATCACCGAACTGCAAGTCCGCGTCCAGTATCCCCACTGTTTCACCTGATTTTTCCGCCAGCGCCAGCGCCAGATTGACAGCAATCGTCGTCTTACCGGTTCCCCCTTTGGGACTGAACAGACAAATGACTTTACCCTGCTCTTCCGGCTCCTCTATGGGAACCGCCCGGCGGCGCTGCTCTTCTCCAAAGGCTTGCCGGATTGATTGAACCAGTTCGTCGCTGCTGAACGGTTTCACCAGATAGTCCTTCGCTCCCGCCACCAAAGAACGTCGCAGATATTCTTGCTCTCCCTGCACGCTCATGATAATCACGCTGGCAGCAGGAAAGATAGCCGTAATTTTTTCCGTTGCCGTGATTCCATCCATTCCGGGCATATTGATATCCATCAATACCACATCCGGCCTGATTTCCTGAACCAAGGCGATCGCCGCTTCACCGGAATCAGCCATTCCGGCAACTTGGATTTCCGGATGGAAATCCAGTAGTTTGCGAATATTTTCCCGGGTCGCCTCCATATCATCGACAATTAAAACCCGTATTTTCACAGCCATTCCAGCCTCCTTTAGACCATCACAAACGCCCTATATGGGAGATTCTCGGCTCTTCCCGTCATTTTTGTGCGCCCAATGAACCACGCACTTGACACTTTTATAAAACATGCCCCTCACGGATATTTGACAGAGAACACACGTCATAAAAAATGACGGCGTCAAATCCATATTCCGCTTCACATGAAAGCTGCAAACACAGATTATATTCGCCGTCAGGGCAAGCTTTCCTTTTCTCTCAAGGAACAGCTTTAAGCAAATTTCAACCCGCTGTGGCCAATCCCGCGCCATCACCCAATTCGGTCCGCACTTCTTCCCAAATGACAATAGAAGTTTTGGCAAAACCGTTGAACACGGTGGCCGAGGCCGAAGTATAGGCACCACAGGCAGGCACCAGGATCAGGTCATTCACTGCCAACGGCGGCGTGGACCGGTCCCGGAACAAGACGTCCAGCGAATCGCAGCTGGGTCCGGCAAAGGTGGCCCGGATCGTTTTATCCTGCCGGAAGGTTTCCAGTTCAAAATCCCAATGGTCAAAAATCACTCCGGAGAAAGTACCATAGAGTCCGTCATCCAAAAAATACCATTGCTGTCCACTACGAATTTTTTCACCAATAACCCGGGTGATCAGATTGGCTGCCGTCCCACAGATAAACCGACCCGGTTCGGCCCAAACTTCCACTCCGGCAAAACTACGGTTCAGTTCCTGCTGAATCGCATCAGCCATTGGCACCACATCAATCGCTTCAACCCGGGTGGGAATAGGAAAACCGCCACCAATATCCAGCATTCTGAGCGGTATTCCCGCCGCCGCCGCTTCATCAAACAGGCGCCGGCAAACCCTTAGCGCTTCCAAATACGCCTCCGCACCGACCGACTGACTACCCACGTGAAAGCAAAGGCCGGCCGCATCCAGTCCCGCATCCCGGGCCTGCCGGAGTAAATCAATCGCTTCACTTGGCTGCGCGCCAAATTTTTCGTTTAAATTAACCAGAGCTTTGACATTATCCATACGGATCCGCAACAAAACAGTCCCGCCGGGAACAGCGGCCGCCATCTTGGCCACCTCGCCGGCACTGTCAAAGGTAAATTTATATACACCTGTCTGTTGGGCCACACTCAACCCGGAGGCCGTCTTAACCGGATTGGCATACACCAGTCGTTCCGGTTCAATACCCATGGCCGACAGCGCCCGCATTTCACCGTCAGACGCCAAGTCGAAGCAGGACCCCAATTCAGCGAGCCGCCGGACAATCCGTTCATCAGGATTGGCCTTCACCGCGTAATGCAGTTTGACTCCCGGCAAATGATCCGCCAGCAAACGATAATTTCGTTCAATTTGCTCCAGCGACAACACTAGCAGCGGCGTACCATACCGTTCCGCCAGATCCTCAACAGCAGTTTTTGACAATCGAAAATAGTTGCACATGTTTTGATCACTCACCCCTTTCCTATTTTGCGAAGATGTGCAAAAATACAGATATGATTGTATCACAACCGTCTCAAAGTGCAAGCAAAAATCGTACTGAAAACCCAATATTTTCACGACCCGGCAGTCTCCGGCATGACAAAGCCTCTTGCTACCTAAGATCACGCTCTTTTTTATCTTGTCCGGAAAAAAAAGAGCCCGCAGGCTCTTGATTATTTCGGCAGCACCTTTTTTCCTACCGCTGCCAATTCCCGGTCCAGTATTTCCTGGAAATTACTGGATGTTTTCTTCTTGAAGCCTTCCGTGGTTCCAGGAAGATCTCTCCTCTGTAAATCCGCGCGTTGAGCCAGCAAAACTCTCGTAACCATAATCAGCCCTCCTTGGCGTCTGGCAGTTACCTGAACTCACTAGTAATATCGCAATATTTGCAGAGAATATTAAGGTTTATTTGAAATTTTCACAAATGAGGTTCCGTCATTATGCGCAACGACTGGTTTTATATCGTCAACTTTTCCCTGCCGCTGCTTTGTCTGTTGACCAACTGGATTTGCTACAGGCTGGCCCTGCACGTTTTTCCGGCTTTGAACCGGCGACTGTTCCGGCTTTTGTTCGTGTCCGGCAGCCTGCTCAGTCTGACAGCGGTCCTCTACGCCCGGTTCTCTTTTCGCTGGCACAGCTTTCCGGATTTTTCCGGTTTTATTTTTGGTGTTTATGCTGCCATCGGCTGGAATCTCAGCCAGATGATCGCCGTAGTGCTGTTGCCGCCATTTTTACTGCTTTTCTGGTTTTTTCGTCAGCGACCGGCGATCACCAGATCCATCGCCGGAAGGATCGAATCCCTCTCCCGGCGCCGTTTTCTCAGCGGCCTTCTGGCACTCCCCCCCTGTCTGGGAACAGGGATTACCGTCAGCGGCCTATCCGGCGCCCACGCAGACCCGGAAGTAAACCGCCTCCGGCTTCGCATCCCGGACCTTCCTGCCGAGCTGTCCGGCCTCACCATCGTGCAAATCAGCGATACACATCTGGGACCGTTTTTTGATCTGGATAAGCTGGACCGTCTGCTGCAGCGGGTGGCGGCCGAGCGCCCGGATCTGCTGCTGATCACCGGCGATCTGGTGGACGATCTGGCACTGCTGCCGGCTGCCCTGGAAAAGATTGACCGCCTGCAGCCGCTCTGTCGCCTCGGTATGTATTTTTGTCTGGGCAACCACGAATACTTCCGCGACATTTCCCAGGTTCGCCGCCTACTGGACGGCAGCAAACTGACCACGCTGACCAATCGTCATCAGTTGCTGCAAGCCGGTAAACGGCCGTTTTATTTACTGGGTGTTGACTACCCTCCCACCCGAAATCCCGCCGACCGGCGCGTTCTTTGCCAGCACTATTTCCGGCAGGCGGCTGACGGCGTCCCCGCCAACGCTATCACGCTGCTGATAGCCCACCATCCTGACTTTATTTTTGACGCTTTTGACGCCGGTGTGCATCTCACACTGGCCGGTCATACCCACGGCGGCCAACTGGGCCTGCTCGGCCAGCCCGTGCTGCCATTTGGCTTCCAATTTCAGCGGGGTTTGTACCGCCAGGATGACGCACTGGCCTACGTTAACGTCGGAGCAGGACACTGGCTGCCCTTTCGGCTGGGCTGTCCGGCCGAGCTGGCAGTTCTGACTCTGGTTCCCGCGCCATAATTTTCGTCACGTTCCCGGCCCGATAACGCTGGTTCAGCACTGGTACCGCCAGCTCCAGATACCGTTCCACCGGGTGCCACAACCCAAAGCCGCCGAACAGACCCTGCACCGACGCCGGAGTTAAATACACTACGCCTTCCCGCAGCACACCGGGTACCGACCGGTTGGCGTAGCGGGCTTCTTTTTTTTGCCCGTCCCACTGCACATCCAGTTGCAGTGCGGATACCATGCCCCACAGCGGCAGCAACAGCTCGTTACCGTTAAACACCGCCCACCAGGAAGAAGCCACACCGTTCACCTTAAACCCGGCAACCCGGGCAAACACGACTGCCTGCCCTTTTTGTTCTCTCACAATCTGCCGGCCAAGAGCCTCCGGCAAAAGTCCTTCCAGTTTTTGTTCCGCCAGTTGCCGCCGCGCTTCACTCTCCAGTCCGCCGTATCCCCGGTAGCCATAAATATCGGGGTATACCGTCATGCTGACTTCACCTTCACGGCCCACGCTAACCCGGACCGATTCATAGGTAATATCCAGCGGCGTGGCCTGGTCCACTTCCTCAAACAGTTCCTCCACATCGGCTTCCTGCATCCGGATACAGCCGTTGGAAACAGCAGCGCCAATGTACCAGGGGGCGTTGGTGCCGTGAATGCCATAAGCGTTGCCGAAGCCCAGCCAACGATACCCCAGCGGATTGGCCGGCCCCGACGGCGTAATGGCCGCTCCGCGCTGCCGCAGCCGCGGCGGCGGATACCACCAGGGATTCCGTTCTTTTTGTGTAATCACATAATGTCCCAATGGGGTCGGCGTCGCCGGGCTGCCCACGGCCACCGGATACACCCGGACCCGTTCCCCGTCTCGCCAAAAGCTCAGTGTCCGGCTGGGTATATCTACCTGAATGCGCTGGCCTGTCGTCAGCCGCAATGCCCGGTTTCCGCTCCACGAAATGGGGTCCGGAGATTTCCGGAACGCCGGCGCTATCTGTAGCAGGAGCCGCGGCGGCGGCGGACCGCCAGTCAGTGACACCGAGTCGCCAGCGGTCCACCAGTGCCACGGCATAAACGACCCGACCCCGCTTCCGGCGTTTTTTATCCAGGTTGGCGCCAGGCGCGCTCCGCCCGTCTGGCCATATCCTTTCCAAACCGCTGCGCCTCCGGTCAGGAGCGTCATTATTCCCAGCAGCACCAGCAGACATTGCACATTAACCCAGTAGCGCCTCCGCTGTAAGTGTTCTTTCTCCCGCTTTCGTTCCCGGCGGGACGGTTGATGGTTCTGTATGCTCATAGCAAGTTCCCTTCCCCGTTCTCCCGCGCCGGGAAACAAACAGCGTCACCCTCCCAAAAATGGTATATGGATAACGGTTTAATCAGCATAAAACGGTTTGCGTTCCCGAAACCAAACCACTTTCAGACCACTGCGTTCGGCAATTTCTTCCGCAGCATCCATACCCCGGCCAATCGCCTCCGGCTGGTGGGCATCCGAGCCGATCGTCACGTGATGTCCTCCCAGTTGGCGAAACCGCTGACAAATTTGCAGTAATGCGACGGCGGCATCCGGGCGGTCCAGTCGCCGGGTATTAATTTCCAAAGCTTTTTCCCGTTGTGCCAGCGCTGTCAGCACGGCGTCAATTTCTTCGGCATGCTCGCTGTAACGCAGTTCCGGGTCGTCATAACGGGCGTAACGGGCGATATAATCAATATGCCCCAGACTGTCGATAAAGTCGTGAGTCGTCACACACTCCAGCATCGCCTGCAAATAATGGCGGTAAGCGGACGGTTTGTCCCTTTCTTGATAAAAACCTGTATCATACAAATCCATATTGTCAATAACATGCACCGACCCCAGCACATAGTCGAAGTCCGTCCGAGCCGCCAACCGGCGATTTTCTTCCCGGCAGTCAACCCGCATGCCCACTTCAATGCCCAGCAGCACTTCCTGGCTGCGATATGCGCCATAAGCGTCAAAATAGCGATCCACGTCAAAAAGAAACGCGTCCGGGCGGGGGTAGGATAAATCCATGTGTTCCGTCAGGGTAATCCCCAAACCCAGC
The DNA here is from genome assembly GCA_035560935.1 of Patescibacteria group bacterium. Classification (GTDB taxonomy): domain Bacteria; phylum Bacillota; class Negativicutes; order Sporomusales; family Sporomusaceae; genus DATMYQ01. The sequence continues at coordinate 13,757 of DATMYQ010000088.1, forward strand.
TGTCGGGCCCTATCCATCGCTTCCGCCAGTGTCATCCGTGAATCGGTCGAAACCGTAGTGTGTAAATGAGTATCCATTCGCATCGCGTGCACTTCCTCCCCGTTGGTCTGCTGCCCCTTACAGGCGCGCTGACCATACTTTTTATTTTACCATAACCCGCCGGCGGGGAAAAGGATCACGCCCAGCGGTTCAAGCCCGCCGCATTCTGCGTGAATCATTGCCATCAGGTCTTATCAGGCGTATAATATAAAGATGCAATTCGTGGAATCTCCATGGATATTTTGCGGACATCAGAAAAGAGGGAAGATTTGTGCCTGGCTTACAGCAAATTAAAGATTGGCTCCTGACACTGGCGTTAGCGGCCATCCTGGCGCTGACCATTCGAGCCTATGTGGCGGAAGCCCGCTGGATTCCCAGCGAATCAATGGTCCCCACCCTGCAGATCGGCGATTATCTGCTGATTGAAAAATTATCCGGCAAAGCGATGGGCTACAGCCGGGGAGACATTGTTGTCTTTTCGCCGCCGTCCCAAAGCGGCCTGCACGAAGAGATGATCAAACGGGTTATCGGGCTGCCCGGCGATACGATCTTCATTCAGGATAGCACCGTATACGTTAACAACGTCCCGCTCACCGAGCCGTATGTACCGGAAAAAATCCGACAGAATTTCGCCGCCTTCCAGGTTCCCGCCCATTACCTTTTTGTCATGGGCGACAATCGGAATAACAGTTTCGACAGCCGCTTCTGGGGCCCGGTTTCGGAAGACGCGGTGATTGGCAAAGCGCTGTTCCGTTATTATCCTTTTCAGCACTTCACATTGTTTTCTGCCAGCAAAATCACCCGGTAATACCCTGACGCCGGCCTCCCGGCGTCGACCCGTGCCGGGTTTACACCTGCAATCTCATTGAAAAAGAGAGGCCAACGCCTCTCTTTTTGTTGTTCCGGCACGCCAAAACATTCTCAAAAACGTTCCCCGGCTCCCGCTACATATCCGTATCCGGTTTTCCCAGCACATGCAGCAGCCAGACCCGGGTCACCGCCAACGCCGGCACGGCAAACAGCATGCCGATGATCCCGAGCAAATGACCAAACGCCAAAATAGCGGTCATAATAAACACCGGATGTACGCGCACGGCCTTTCCCACCACTTTGGGATAAATGATATTATGGTTCACCTTCAGCAGCAGCACATAGAAAGCCAACACTTGCAATGCCAGCCAGGGAGAGTAAACCAGCGCCAACAGTACGCCGGGAACAGTGGCTACTACCGTTCCAACCACCGGGACAAACTCCGAAACCATGGACACCAAGGCCAGAATCGGAGCATATGGCAGTCCGAACAACGACGCACCCAGAAAGACCACAAACCCGGAAAACAGTGCAATCAGAACCTGCCCGCGGATATATCCCCCCAATACCGCGCCCACGTCATGCATAAACGCTGCAAATTGGGCTACAAACTCCGGTGGCAGATAGGAGCCTATGGTTCTGCAAACTCGCCGTCCATCGGCCAATAGATAGTAGGTCAAAAACGGCACGGCAATCAACTCGACCACGCCGGAAACGGCTTTCACCAGCGGTCCGATGGATTCCTTCAGCATATTGATGGCAAACGTAGCGGCATCTTTCAGCAAATTCCGGCCATATTCCGCTACTTCCGGCGGTAAATAGGCAAACAGCACCTGGGCGTCAAACTGACTGGCCATCGCCGGAAAATCCCGGGCAACCTGGGTCAAATCCGGCAAAACAGTACGGACGGACAACACCAGCAGTAACAAAACGATACCAATAAAGCCGGCCAGCGTCAGTAATATCGCTGCTCGCGGCGGCATGGAGCGGGACAGTCTCTGCGCCACGGGGTCCAATAAAATAAACAGCAGTACGGTGATAAATAAGATAATAAGTATCGTTTTTGCATACACATACAGCAAAGACACCACCAACGCAAAAACGCAAAAAACGCAAAAGATCGGCTGCCGCCACACTCCCCTGGCGCCCGTCTTCTCAGATTCATTCATTGCCTGACCTCCTTCACCAATCTTGGTATTCGTTCCGTTGTGACAAAATTTGTTTGGCAGTGCAAATCCTCTCACTTCCGGCAGGAATTTTTCCATTTCATAGGGAATGAAAAGTTATGTATAAAACCAATACGGCACCGCAGTCCGTGTCTTTACGAAAGGAGAATTCCCCATGCCTATCAGACAAACGTCGCGTCTGCATCCGCTGATTTTACTTTGTCTGGCACTGCTGATCCTGTTCCTGCCCCTCCCGGCTACTGCCATCACTGCCCAGACCGTAGCTTTGGTGGTGCCGGTCAACACCTCCGGCGATGAATGCCCCCCGGAATCGACGGCCAGCCTGGTGGATCAGCTTGTCCATCATTTTCGCTACCCCTACTACGAAATCCTGCCACCGGACGCCACCGCCCAAAGCTGGGCAATACTCCGCCCCGCCGCTGCTCCCGGCGCCCACAAGCAAAAACTTCCGGCCATCGGCCCGGATGTTTTGAAACAGCTGGCGGAATCCCTGCATGCCGCTTTAGTCATTGTTCCTGAATTCACCCGGCTCCAGCACGCAATTCATCAAGCGCCGTTTGGCGACGCCGACCCCTGGGAAGACACGTATGTTGCGTTGCGCTGCCACGTCTACAGCGTTAGCAGCGGCTATCAGCTCTACAAAGGGATTGCTTACGGCACGGAGGATGTCAGTTTGCGCAGCAACGTGCAGTACCGTATTCAGGAAGCCTGGGCGCAGATATTACCACACCTTCCCCCCACCATCCCCGCCACGACCCCGTAGCACTTTGCCTGCCGGGCAGAAATTTCCCCACGATAGCTCTCCATAAAAACAAAAAACAGGCCGCCGGCATTGCTCAGACAATGACCGGCGGCTAGTGTTTTTTAGCTTTTTCTCTGGTAGTGCCAAACACCCCAAACGATTACATATGGTTAAAACGGTCTGCCAACTCCGCTTTTTTGGACGCATTAAAATTATGCACGGGGGCCAAATAACCGGTAATGCGGCGTACCCGGTTGATCGGGGACTTCTCCACACTTTGAATGACAATCTCATCTCCCTCAAGAGTGAGTTTGATCTCAGCAACCTCTTTGCCCTGTCGGGCCCAAATTTGTCTTTCTTCCATCGCGATTGCCTGCATTTCCTGTTCGGTGATACCGTCCTGAGCTTCTACGCAGATGCCGTCGATAATCATTCCACAATCTCCCCCTGTCAGCAATAAATAACAACCTTCAGTCACTATTATACACCTGACAGCGCCCGGGTCAATAAGATTCAAGTCCCAAAAAACGTCTTTTTGCCACAATATCTATGATTACCAACAAGAAGCCACGCAACATCTTGTGTTTTACTAATTATACCGCTATATCCTTCGCCAGCCTTGCAAACCGCGGGGAAAATCGCACAACGGAGTGGTCCCGCCAGCAAATCGGTTCCGCCACCGATCCACTTCCACTCCGTTGTTTCGGTATTTATTAT
>DATMYQ010000089.1:0-18434 GCA_035560935.1 Patescibacteria group bacterium
GTTATTTTAAGTTAAACACCACGGTCACTGTACTATAGCAACGTACAGAGGATCCTGAATCCTGATCGCGGGCCGGAGCGAAGCGCCATTGACGTACTGCCGTCAAAGCCGCGTTGTCCAGGGAAGCGTGTCCTGACGAACGCACCACCTGACAATCATTGGGCCGTCCATTCTCGCCAATATCAATCCGTACCCCCACAGTTCCTTCAATTCCCTGGTTACGCGCCTCGGCAGGGTAGGAAGGCTCGGTTTTATCCAATAGCCGCGGCGGACTCACAATACCGGTTTTCGCCTTTCCACCTTCGCCTCCAGTGCCAGCGGACGGGCCGCCACCGGCGCCATTTATATTTTCTGCACTGCCGCCGGCTGGCGCTGTAATTGCCGCCGGCTGCCAGGAGGTTTGCTCTGCAGAAGTTTCGGCCACAGTTGCCGGAGCAGCCACAGGTTCAGACAGTGTCGTCGCGGCAGTCGAAGCCGGAGCCGCCATTGGCGTACGGACTTGCGGCTGCGCCGGCTTAACCGCCATAGAAGCCGGTGACTGCAGCTGGCTCACTGCCGCCAACGGCTCGCTGACCAAATCCAGCTCCAGTATCGTTTCTGGGGCCGGTTGCCAAAAAGCTGCCGACATCAACGCTACCGCCGGCAGCAGCAGGCAATGCAATCCTATAGAAATCGTCATCGCCCGCCGAAAACTATTCCTTTTCATCAACCGTTCCCTCCTTCAAAAATGATATCAATGAAGGAATCATGGCGCTTTCCCTTCCGTGGCCACGGCTACCCGGCGGACCCCCGCCCCTTTCAGTTCATCCAGCACAGCCACAACCCGCCCATACTCCGCCTGCTTATCCGCCCGCAGAATAAAAGCAGCATCCTGCTGACGGCTCAGTTCCGTCTGAATGCGTTTACGAATCAAGTCCGGGGCAATAGGTTCCTGGTCAAAGAGTACCTTACCATCCGCCGTCACCGTCACCGCGATCCGTTTTTCCTGGTCCGCCTGCGCGGCCGCCGCCTGCGGCAGATTCACCGGAATCGTTTTTTGGTCCACCATGTAGAGGGTGCTCATGATAAAAAAGACCAGCAAAAAAAAGATAATGTCAATCATGGGAATAATCATTAGTTGCGGTTTTCTCTCTAGCCGCAAGTTACGCAGTTTCATGGCGGCGACCCCCATACTTTCCCGTTAGCAACAAATTACAGCCTTCTTCAATGTTCGTCACAATCTGATCCAGCCAATGACTGAACCAGGTGTGCACCACCAACGCGAGCACCGCTACACAAAGCCCGGTGGCCGTCGCCACCAGCGCCTCCCCGACGCCGCCGGTGATCGCGTGGGGTTGACCGGATTTTATGCTCATCACGCTGAAAGACTGGATCATGCCCACCACCGTGCCCAGCAAGCCCAGCAGCGGCGCCAGCGTCACAATCGTGTCCAAATATCCCAAACGGGCTTTCATTCGAGCTACCGCCAAGCTGGCGGCCCCTTCCACAGAGTGTTCCACGCTGGCCATGCCGCCGTCCCAGCGTTTTAATCCTTCCGCCAGTATGCAGGAATACACGCTTCCCGTAACCTGGCAGAGAGCCATCGCCCCTTTGGCGTCTCCCCTTTCCAATTTTGCGGCAAGTTCCGCGTACAATTTGGCCGTCTCACCGTCCATCGTCCGAAAATACCGGTAACGGTCCACCGCAATCCCCACCACGATAACCGAGCACAGCAACAGCGGATACATCACCAGACCGCCTTTTTGAAACAACGCCAGAGATTGAGATAACCATTCCATATCTTTCAACTCGCTTTCATTATAATAAAGCCACGAAAATCGACGTTTTTTTCAAACGTCTGACCTTCATGGCTTAATTTCAGATAAATATTTTTAGCAAAGCAGCAATCCTGCCGCGGTTCCGCACTGAATGCCGTATTCATACAGCATAAATTCGATTTATTATGTCACACTTTTCCCTTTTTTGTCAAGTCGGCAGCGTTTAAAAAGCGCGTCTTTCCTCATACACATAAGCCATGAAAAACATTATTTAGTTGTTCACATGACGACGATTTAATGAGTTACAGTTACCCCTGTCTCATAAACCTCATCCCTCACCTCGTTCTTCCAGCTCCCCTTCAATATCCAAATACAGTTGTTGCAATTGACGGCGGGTTGTTTCGTCAGCCTGCCACAACCCCCGCTGAGAAGCTTCCAAAAGTTTCTCGGCAATGCGCTGCAAGGCCCATGGATTGACTTCTTGCATCCACTGCTGCATTTCTTCATTCAGCGCATATTTTTGCGCCAGTCCCTGATACATCCAGTCCTTCATCACCTCGCTAGTCGCGTCCCAGTCATAACAGTGGGCCACAGCGCTTGCCAGATCCGCTGCGCCTTTGTATCCATGTTTCTTCATGCCTTCAATATATTTAGGGTTCATTACTTCGCCGCGGAACAATCGTTGAATTTCTTCATCCAGGCTGCGTACAACGGCATTTTGCCGGTTGGAACTGTCTCCGCAATATGACCGGGGTGATTCTCCTTTCAAACTCCGAACCGCGGCGATCATCCCACCATGATAGGCATTGAAATCATCGGAATTAAGCATGTGAACTTCACGATTGTCTTCATTTTTCAATGTGATGTCCAGACTGCCCAACCGCCGGCTAAAAAGCTCCGGCAAGAAGACGCCTGCCGCTTTGACTCCATAGGCATAACTACCCCAACGAACGTATATTTTCGCCAAATCATCCACGCTATCCCAATTCTGCGCTTCCAACGCCTTGCTGACCCCAGCACCATAAGAACCCGGTGGACAGCCAAAAATCCGATAGCACGCCTGTTCCCAGGCTGAGGCACATTCTACGCCGCTGCTTGTCAGTTCCGCCGCATCAGCCAGCACATGCTTGCGAACGTAATTCACCTCCGGTTCTTCTTCCAGCACGGCGACCAAGCTTACCGCTTTATCCATCAATTTCAGTACAATCGGCAATGCATCGCGGAACATTCCGCTGACCCGGGCGGTTACGTCAATCCGAGGCCGCCCCAATTCCGCCGCCGGAATCACTTCCAGACCCGTGACTCGTTGGCTCCCAGCCTGCCACAACGGACGCACGCCTAATAAATACAGAAATTCGGCGATGCATTGTCCGTGAGTGCGCATATTGCAGCCGCTCCAGAAAATCATTCCAATATTTTCCGGATACCGTCCCTCTTCGGCAATGTACCGTTCAATGACCGCATCGCCTAAGGTTTTGCCCAATTCCCAGGCCGCCCGGCTCGGCAAGCCCCGAGGATCGACGCCGTAAAAATTCCGACCAGTGGGCAAAATATCCGGCATCCCGCTGGTTGGAGCGCCGGCGGGTCCGGGTTCAATAAATTTACCAGCCAGCGCACTCAGGATCGACTCCATTTCCCGTGAAGTTTTATCAAGGTTTGGCAATAAAACGCTGCGCCCATAATCAGCAATCACCTGCAACCGTTCCTTGGCTGAACCGTCCGCCTTCATCAACCAAGTCCACGTTGGCCATTCTCTGCAGCCGGCATCCGCCTCCCTACTTTGGATAATCCAAACGGCAAACTGGCGGCATTGCTCGCGGATTTCATCCAGCAAGACGCCGCTGGTGTGCTTTTCCGTTTCCGCCAACATCGCCGTTCCCGCCAACAATGTCTCATAATCATAGCCGCAGATGTTTGCAACTGTCACCGGCAACGAGGGACTTTCCGCGCTCTCCATCCGGGTCAGGGCCAGTAAATATTCTATCTGTTCCTCTCCTCGGGGCGCTTCTCCCAGCACGTGGAGCCCCGTGCGGATTTGCATATTTTTCAGATCATTGATGCATCCATGCAAACGTTGAGCATAACTGTCAAACTCGTCCCCGTCCGGCGCCGCCTCCAGATCCGCTTCGGCCGCTTTTTCCACAATCAGACGTCTTATGGTTTCCAAATTATCCAGCCGATTTTTTTTAAAATGATCATATTCATCCAACAATTTTTCCAAATCCGCCAATTGATCATAAACACCGGCATGACTCATCGGTGGTGGCAAATGACCAATCACGCAGGCCGCACTGCGTCGTTTGGCTTGCAGGCCTTCCCCCACAACCGTGATTAAATAAGGATAAATATTCGGCAATTCTCCCAGTGCAATATCGGGATAGCAATTTTCCGACAGTCCGCTGCCTTTTCCCGGCAGCCATTCCAGCGATCCATGGGTTCCGATGTGAAGAACAGCGTCCGCTTTAAAAACGTCACGAATCCAGTGATAATAAGCGAGGTAATGGTGTGTCGGCGCACAGTCCGGCGAATGATAAATTTTGCCGGGATCATCGCCAAATCCTCGGGGGGGCTGCACCGTGACAAACAAATTCCCGTTGATTTTTCCAGGAATCAGCAGTTGCCCGTCATCATAAAACACTGCTCCCGGCGGTTCCCCCCAGTCCCGGATCATTTCTTCCCGAATCTGAGGCTTCAATTGCTGAAACCATCGCTGATAGGCTTCGGCGTCAAGTTTTCCCTCCGCTTGCCGCCATCGTTCATCCGTCAGGTAGCGTCGGTCATTGGTCGCCGTTTCCAACAATTCATTCATCAACGACTGGGCATCCGTTGGAATACGATCTACCTGATAGTCCAGCGCCGCTAGGCGCTGCAGCAGCTTTCTGACACTGGCCGGCGAATCCATTCCTTGGGCAGTGCCAATATTGGAGTTAGACGGCGGATAATTATGAAAAACAATGGCAATCTTTTTATCATGGTTGGATTTTCGCCGTAAGTCCGCCCACTTTTTAGCTTTGTCAGCCAGTCGTCCGATTCGTTCCGGCAGCGCCTCATTACGGGTCATTCCATCTTGCCGGCGAACCTTCCCGGCAATAGGAACCGAATGGATTACACCGTCAAACTCCGGCATCACGATACAACTGGACAACTCCACCGGCGTCAATCCTTCCGCCCGTTCTTCCCATTCCCCAAAGGATTGCAGCAGCACATACGCCTGCAGTATCGGACGGTCTAGACGTTTAAGAAATTCCGGCGTCACCGGTCGCCCCACCGTCAAGGAAAACTTCATCGTGTTGATCAGTACGTCAATCACCGGCTGCCCCGCAGTATAGAAATACCGATTCACCGCTTCTTCTACCCCCGGCGCTTCCAACGCCTCATTGCGGGTCCAATGGCTGAATACAGCTACAGCGTTCATACCTCTTGCCTCAATGGCCCGGATGAGTTCGTTTTGATAGTCCATATCCGACCAAACCCATTCATCCCGGGGAAAAAGAATTCCAATCGTGGGTCTTCCCGACTGGCAATATCGCCGCCAATATGCTTCCTTCTCTGTAAAGGCATGCGGATTTCCGGGATGAACAATACCATTCCATAATAAGGGCCGGGGAGCTTGCTGCGGAGGTAGTCCCTGTTGGTAATTTCCATTCAGCCACAGCCATAAGTCGCGAAAATTTTCCTTACCGCCATAAGTCAGATACGCTCGAATCGTTTCCCGGTTTTCTTGTGATATCCCCTGTCCGCTTCCGGCGGCGGCGGCATCGATGGGCAAGTGGCAATAGGCTATTCGTTGAACCTGTAAAAACTCTGCGGCCTTTTTTACGAACCCTGTCTCTTCCGCTAGTCCCATCCAGTAAAATACGACCAGATCAGAAGTCGTCAAACGCCCTTGCCATTCGTCATTCCAATCGGTGGAATCATGACACAGATAAGAGCGGACTTCTGCGGACAGCTGTCCTTCCTGCCGCAATTCCCTGCCGGCGGTTTTCATCATCGTATATTGCCGATCAATATTGGAAGCAAAAACAATACGCCTCAATCAGTTCTCCTCCTCGCTAAAAGTGTGCGGTAAATCCCACTTTATAGGCCCGGCCCTGCGCGTAGTAAAGCGACGAGGCACTGTTATTGATTGGGTCTCTGCGGTTAAGCAAATTTTCAATATCGATATTCAACGTATATTGTTTACCATAGTTCCGGCTGATGTGCAGCGCGACCGGGAAGAAGGGGCTGATCGACTTGCCGGCGTCACTGCGGTCGCCATAATATACGGCGCTGAGAGCGGCGCTGGTGGGCCCGAGTTTATAATTTAGACTGCCGGAAAGTTGAATACGCCCCATTGTTCTTTCCCAGGGATCTGCACTGCTGCTCTGCGCTTCGGGATTACTGAAAGACCCACCCAGACTATAGGAAAATTTGTCGCTCAATTTATGGTTATAATTTACTTCAATACCCGTGTTTCTGAACCCGGCCATATTCTGCGCCTGTTGTTGCCCCGTTGATGTATTAATGGTCACCCAGTCGATTTTATTTTCCATATCGATCTTAAAAAGAGCAACTTTCCAGCTGCTGTCTTTATGTTCTTCTTTATAGCCGATTTCATAATTCATGCTGGTTTCCGGCTGCAAACCCGGATTGCCGATGAAATTATCCGTGGAATAGTACAATTGGCTGTAAGTCGGCATTTTAAAAGATTTACCCACGTTTGTATACCAGGAGCTATAATCATTTATTTTTGTAATCGTCTGGATCTGCGGGCAAAAAGCGGTAAATTTCTGGCCATCGCTGGTTTTCAAAACATCTTCACGGGCGCTGACAACCAGCCGGGTTTTGGCGCTGATCGGCGTTTCCCACTGTCCGTAAACGGAGTAATGATTCCTATCGACATCAACATTATTTAATGCGCCCAGATAGCGTTTTGGTGCGCTTCCCGTAATCGATTGTGCATCTTTTTGATACTCTTCCTTTTGGTAGGTAACTCCCATTAACCATTTGTTTTTGCCCGCTTCCCAGTTTTTCTGCACATCCAGTCCATAATTGGTATATGTAGCGTCAGACCAGCCAACAACTTTCGGCCTTGCGGTTTCCACCGTGGTCGAGTCCAAATCCTGGGTGTTATAAAACAGTTTTGTTTCCCAGCCATTTTCCTTATAACTCAGCTGCGTCAGTTGTCTTATGTTGTTATAATGGGAATCCTGCAAATTCACGTTGGTCGCGTCCTGTTTGTATAAAACATCGTAATCATCTTTGCTGTACATATAGTTAAAATTCCAGTGATCATCAAAACGATAGTTCCAGTTGAAATTATTCTTCTGACTGTCGCCAAATGCGGTCCGGTAATATACCGTCTTGGCGGTCGGCCCAATTTTCGTGCTGCTTTTCACATCGGATACCGTCTCCCCTTCCGTCAATTGGCTGTAATTATAAATAATGCTCGCCTTGCCTGTCTGCAAGGTAAATCCGCCCTCTTGCTGATGGGTTCCGGTTGCCAATGATACGGAATTATTTACTTTCTCCTTGGTGATAATGTTAATTACGCCACCAAAGGCTTCGCTGCCGTAAAGAACAGCGCCTCCACCCTTGACCACTTCCACTTTTTCCACAATGTCCAGTGGAATTTGTTCCAGGTTATAGCCGCCGTTCATATTGATCGGCACGCCGTTCAGCATCACCAACGTTCCGTCATCAACGCCGCGGATAATGATTTCGCTGGTCATGCCGCCCCAGGCCTGTCCATTCCTGCCCATGGCATTAAAGGTCAAACCCGTCTGATATTTCAGGGCTTCAATGAGATTCACCGCTCCCGTGGATTTCAGTTCTTCATGGGTGTAAACCGATACATCCGCCGGGGTATCCAATGTTTTCGATGCATAACGCATCGCCGTGACCGTAACGTCATCCAGCGAAAACTCTTTTTTCTCCTGATTCTGCGGCTGTTCCTGCGCGCCAGCCGCCAACGGCCAGGTAAGACAACAAACCGTCGCTGAAATGGTCAACTTTTTCTTCCAGTGCTTTTTCATAAAGTACTCCTCCAAAACTCCGTAAATTTCCTCTTATCTCATCATCGATGGCATGTTATCTTTGGGTCTTCATGACCGAATTTTTCCGGGATGATCATCCCGACGCAACTTTTTTGACAATATGCATAATGTTATGTTCCGACAGCTCTTGTAGGCGATAATAGGAAGAACCCATTTCCTGCGCCACATTTCGCGCCAGGCCCATTTTGATGAAATCTTGTTCCGTATCAATCACCACACTGTGAACACCGGTGCGGCGAATCTTACCCGCCGCTTTCAGCGCTTCATCCAAAGCATCTTTGCCATCCATGGATTTGTTCACTCTGCCATCCGTAATCAGCACAATAACCGGTTTTGACTGACTATCCTTATTTTTAGCGCCGGCCAACACCCGCAAGGCCGTTGTCAGCCCTTCGGCCAACGGCGTTTTTCCGCCGGTGGGCAGACGACGCAGACATTTTTGCGCCAAATCCACGCTGCGGGTAATTGGCAGTAGCACTTCCGCACTCTGGCGGCGAAAAACGATCATGCCTACCTGATCCCGTTGCTGATATGCATCTTGCAGCATGGCGCACACAGCGCCCTTTACCGCCCGCATACGCTCCCGCGCGCCCATGGAACCGCTGGCATCCACCACGAACAAAAAGGTGCTGCCAATCCGTTTTTCACGAATTTTCTGCCGCAAATCCTCTTTGGCAATCGCCAAAGCGCAGCCGTTGTGTTCACGATAACGTTGATAAGGCGCCGCAGCCCGCAGTGTAGCGTCAAAAGCCAAATCGGTAACCGTCCCGTGAGGAAATCCGGCCCGGACATAACGGCCCTGCCGTTCTGCCGTTCGGGTCAGGCTCCGCTTGCCACTGCCGCTGCGTTCCTGACGATCCGGGAAATTTGGCAATTCCATGTGCAGAAAAGAAAATAGTCTTTCAATATCAGCGATATTTTCCTCCCCCGCTCCCTGGTTGTCCTGCTCTTCGCGTTGGTTTTGATTATTCTGGTCGTCCGGAGATACCGATTCCTGAGTTGCGTCGGGTACCGGCGGCGGCTCGGACTGTTGCTCCGGAGTCTGATCCGACTGCTGATCTGTCGATTCCTCATTTTCCCCACTATCGTCACGGTCTTGCGGCTCCGGAGGCTGCTCCTGCTGTTCCTGGCGTAAACGCTGCGGCAATACATAACAGGCCGCCTCCTCCAGGTCATCCGGCAGTAAATAGCTTCGTCCGGCCAAGGCCGCGATGGCCCGGGACGCTTCCAGCAAAAACAGTTCCGCCCGGTGACCGGCGGCATGGACCCGGGCGCACTGCTGAGCAGCCAGCAGCATCATTGCCGGGGAGACTTCCACGCTGGGTAGCAGCTTTTGGGCCATTGCCAGTTGTTCCGTCAGTTGTTCCGTCGCGGCCGTATACCGTTGGCAAAATGCCTGCGGTTCCGCCTCATAATCCAAAATCCGCCTGACGATCTCCACTCGCGCCTGTTCGTTAGTTTCCCGGCTGACCTGCACATACATGCCGAAGCGGTCCAAAATCGGGACCGGCAAAACCCCTTCTTCGGGATTCATCGTACCCAAAAGAGTGCAGGCCGCCTCCTGCAAGCAGGAAAGACCTTCCCGTTCCACTCTATACAGTCCGCTGTTGGCTGCTTCCAGCAAAGTACTGAGAAAATCCCGACGCAGCAAGTTCACTTCATCAATATAGAGCAACTGTTTATGGGCTTTGGCCATCAAACCCGGTAACAGCCGCCGCTTACCGGTTTCCAAAGCGTAATGCATATCCAAACTACCCAGCACCATATCTTCACTGGCATTGAGCGGCAATTCCCATATTTTTCTTTCCCGCAGCAACGGTTGCAGCGAACGTACCAGCGTTGATTTTCCTGTTCCTTTTTCACCGGCGATCAGCAGGCCGCCGGCTTTCGGATTGACCAGGGCCACTAGCAGCGCCCGTTTGACATTCTCCTGACCCACTATTGCGGCGAACGGATATGAACAGCGTTGCATATTTCCCTTCCCCCTGTTTCCATTATTTCAGCATGCTATTGACAGGCAAAAACAGCCTCGACTTTTTCCCAGTCCAGCGCACCGTCTTCAAAGGGCTGACGCCGCATTCTGTGAGGCAATACCAGCTTGGCCGCCTGTTTTACGTCCTCGGTGTCCGTCACGGTTCTGCCATCAAAAGCGGCCATCGTCATCGCAGTTTTAATCACGGTAATATCCGCCCGGTGTCCATCCACATCCAGCGCAATCGCCAGCTTGGCCACCAATAGCAGTAACTCATCATCAATGGTCACCTGGGGCAAAAGGTTGCGGGCCGTCATAATCCGGGATGCCAACTCTTCTTTCTCCAGTTGATATTCCTTGTCAAAACCTTCGCTATCCCGTTCATAGGCTAACCGCCGTTTAATCACCTCAACTCGCTGCTCCGGCTCATTTTCGCCGACAACGTTAACGGACAAACCAAACCGGTCCAGCAGTTGAGGACGGATATCCCCTTCTTCCGGATTCATCGTACCAACCAGGACGAAGCGGGCCGGATGCGAATAGGATACGCCTTCTCGTTCCACGGTATTAATCCCCATAGCGGCTGCATCCAAAAGAACATCCACCACATGATCATCCAGTAAATTAATTTCATCCACATAGAGAATGTTCCGATTGGCTTCCGCCAGAATGCCGGGATCGAATTTTTTTTCTCCATGCTTAATCGCATATTCAATATCCAAAGTCCCCACTACCCGGTCCTCAGTGGCGCTGACCGGCAGTTCAACCACCCTCATTTTGGTTGCCTGCACCGGCAATTGCTTTTTCTGAGTCACAGCTTCGCGACATTTATCACACAACTGGTTGTGATTCTTCGGATCGCAATGAAACGGGCAATGTTTACTGACCTCCATGGCTGGTAATAAATCGGCAATTGCTCTGACCGCCGTCGATTTGGCCGTACCTTTTTCCCCTTTGATCAGCACACCGCCCAGTAAAGGGTTAATAACATTTAAAATCAAGGCCAGTTTCATGTCCTCCTGGCCAACGATAGCGGTAAATGGATATACGTTAATATTTTTCATAAACCAATCAGCTCCCTATGTAATTTCTTCTGTTTTAGTAAAATCAACCTGACGCAATGAAGCCAGCCACACTTTCCCCTGCGGCCGCGGCCGCCGCTCAGCAATAATTGCCAGCGCCTGGTTTCAGCGCCGAACCAGCAAGGTCAGTTTGTATGCGCCGATCACGCTGCCGTCATCCAGTTGCAATGGCGCTTCAATTCCGGCGACATACCGCCCGTCAGCGCTGATGTCAACCGCCACCGCCGGGCCGCCTTCCGTCTGCGCACAATCCACCAGTTCCGCTTCCGGTATTGTCAAAATGTAAAAACCATGCACCGCCGGATCTTTAGCGCGAACATTACGTCCTATCGCCAGGGCCGCCATTTTGGGCCCCACCGCCATTTGCTCCACCATACCTCCCAATTTGTAACTATTCACAAGCGTACCCGACAAATCAAAAATGAATACGCTGTTGGAGTTCGGCTGCTCCACCGGCGTCGGCAACTGCCAATTTGCTTTGTTAAAAGTGTTGCCGGTGGTAAAAACCGCATAATTTTCAATAATATATGCGAAACTGCCGGCAGCATTCAGATACACACCGCCGATTTTCTGCGGTTTGCTGATACTGCGCCGCCATAATTCCCGGCCATCGTCACCGGCGTACAAAAAGCAGCGTCCATCGCTGGTGATCCCTGCGGCATATTTCCCATCCGGCGTCAAATCGGGACTGGTACGCATGGTTACAGTTTGGTAGGGCGGGGTACACTCCGCGGTGTTGCTCCACAGCAACTGTTGCACATTGCCATCGATGCAATAGATCAGTTGATTATATTGATAACTGCCCGGATCAAAATTACCGGTACAGAAGGCCACTTTTGAGCCCGCTTTGTCGACATCCAGCCAATTTACCCAGCCATCCATATTGCTGTCGACAGGAAACTGTCCCAATCGTTCACCGTTAGGAGCAAATTTATAAATACGGCTGAAATATTCGCTGGCTTTGTCCGCTTGTTTGACATACCGCTGAGCGACCGCATAAATGAATCCTTGTGCATCCGTGCGAATCGCCACAAAACCCGGATAGGTTTTTTCCTTGATATTGACGCCTAAATTATGATCACTGGCCTGACGCCAAAGTTCAC
Organism: Patescibacteria group bacterium; assembly: GCA_035560935.1. Lineage (GTDB taxonomy): Bacteria > Bacillota > Negativicutes > Sporomusales > Sporomusaceae > DATMYQ01. The sequence continues at coordinate 11,950 of DATMYQ010000089.1, forward strand.
TGCCATCTTTAACCCTCAGACTGAGCAAACATCCCTGTTGGCTGGTTTCGCCGACCAGCACCGTCTGACTGTCCGGTGCAAATTCCAACGCCGTCAACTTTCCCAGCCCCATATTTTTTTTCCAGATAAGCTGACCTTCAGTTGTGTAGAGCAATACATCGCCAGTTTCTGACCCTACCGCCAGGCAGCGGCAATCCGGAGAAAACCGAATAAAGCCTTTGTTAAATCCCATCCGCTGATAGTTATAAACCTCGGTTTGGCCCAGTACCGTTTCCAAAACTTTGGCATAAACACCGGTTTTCGTCTGTCTGGTTTCACTGACATCAAAACTTTTTTTTTGCGAATTGACGCCAAAAATATGCAAACCCAGAACAACAAGGGTACTGCAAAATAAAAGAATGATTGCGAAAGATATCACTTTTTTCATGCCGACTATAGCCACACTTTCATTACATCATATATACCGCGCCAGGCCGGCAGATAAAACAGACCATTAAACTGTAGCGAATCCATAACCTTTAAAAAAATTACACCCGCCAAAGCAATGATTAGACTACGGCAAAACCAGCTTTCTCCTCTGGGCCATTGGGGTAGAGGCGGCGGTATCAGACCCCGGCCGAATCCCCGGCTTTCCACTGATGCAGCCAGTGTCGCAGCACGACGCAGTGTCCTGGCCAAAATAGGAAACAGGGTTTGGCGAGCGGTTTGCAGTAAACGCCGGGGCCAAAAAGTCCGTAACGGTTCATAGCCGCGCAGCCGCTGAGCAACCAAAACGACCGCCGTCTCTTGAAAAATAACCGGCAGGAAACGCAGTCCCGTTATCAGCATAAAACCTAGTTCATACGGCAATTTCCACCCTAAGAGGCTGCGCAGTATCTGCCTCGGATCTGTCGTCCAGTTCAACAGCAGCCCCAAAGCCAGCATGGTTCCTGAACGCAAGGCCTGGATTGCCCCATACTCCAATCCTTCCCGATAAATATACACTCCACCGGTCAAAGCGCCTAGACCGGGCGTGCCGGGAGGCAGCAAGCAGGCAATTACCGTACGCGGTTCCCGGGCGTAGAAAAGAGCCTGACTTGTCATAGAACCCCAAATGCCGAACAGCACGAACACCATCAGAACTTGCCAGCGTTCAAAGGATGAACGAGCCGCGACATGCAGGCTCAGCGATAGACAGAACAATAGAAAAAGGGAACGCGGACTGTCCACCAGCAGTATCGTGACCGCCAACACCAGCAGAATCAGGATTTTTGTACGAACATCAGTGTTGTGCAACAGCGTTTCGCCCGGCGTAGCTTCCCAAACATCCCTGTTGTACATAACTTACCACCTCCTCTGCCCGGAGCGCCGCACCGCCGTACAAGGCGCGAGAAAGCAGCATTGCCGCCGGTGCTTTTAACCCGCAGGCGGCCAGCATCGCATCATCCTGAAACACGCTTGCCGGATTGGCGTCCGCCACAATTTCGCCCGCCCCCATCACCACAACCCGGTCGGCAAAGCGCGCGGCCACCTCGGTATCATGGGTGCAAAAAACAATACTGCCCCCCTGCGCGGCATACGCCTGCAACACCCCAACGATGTCCTCAATATGCCCAATATCCTGACCGGTCGTCGGTTCATCAAGCAGCAGCACTGACGGTCGGGAAGCTAAAACGGCTGCCAGCGCTACTCTAAGCCGCTGGCCCCGGCTTAGCGCCAACGGAAATTCTTTCTCCATACCGTTAATTCCCAGCCGTTGCGAAATATCCTGACAATGCTCCGTCCAGCCAGCCTGCGCCAAACGCCCCTGCTGCTGAAGAGCAAAAGTGACTTCTTCCTGAACCGTACTATTAAACAGCATGAAATCAGGATTTTGCAAAACAACGCCCACTTCATTGGCCGTATAGGTATGTTTTCGTCCCCAAATCTCAATGCTTCCCGCCTTGGGCTTCAAAAGTCCGCCCAACAAATGCAGCAAAGTTGATTTTCCTGCCCCGTTGCTGCCCATCAACGCAACAAACTCCCCAGGATACAGACTAAAATCCACTCCTGTGAGTAAAGGCTGTGCAGTGCCGTCATACTGAAAGGTCAGATGGCGGGTTCTCAGGCTGGGCAGTTTAATATCATACGCTTTCACCATCCCTATTTTCCATCCATCCTTTCTTTTGTGAGCAAGCTCGCATGGAATTCCCGATATAATCGGCGGTTGACTACGCGGCACCATATAACACTGCTGAATCGCCGCGACGGCTTCCTTAATATCAGTGGACGGCGTCACCCCCAATTGCTGGCATATCGTTACCGGCTGCGGCAATCGAAGACCATGTGTATTGAACAATTCCGGACATCGATAAGCCTCTTCCCGATCTCCCTGCCATAGCAGACTTCCTGACGCCATTATCGCTACTTTGCTGCAAAGCGGCAGCACTTCATGCAAACGATGTTCCACGATGATAATAGTTATACCCAAATCGGCATTCAACCTTTGCAGCACTTGCATCAGTTCGGCGGCGCCCTGGGGGTCCAGCTGACTAATAGGTTCATCAAGCGCCAACACTTGGGGACGGGCAGCCAGTACCGCCGCCAACGCCAGTCGCTGTTTCTGCCCTCCCGATAAGGAATGAACGCTGGCCTTTGTTTTGTCGCTTAGTCCGGTTAGCCGCAGAGATTCCGCGACACGCTGTTCAATTTTCTCTTGTTCCATTCCCATATTTTCCAACACAAACGCAACCTCGGCAAAAACCGTCGTGGAAAAAACCTGATCATCCGGATTTTGAAAAACCATACCCACCATGCGGCTCATCGCCGCTACCGGCAAATCCCGAGTCGATACTCCGTCGATTGTGACTTCGCCTTTGAGGCAACCGCCGCTTTCATGAGGAATAAGGCCATTTAACATTTTCAGCAACGTGCTTTTACCACAGCCCGTCGCCCCGGTCAGCAACAAAAACTCTCCGGCGTCGACCCGCATATTGACATTATCCACACTGGGAATACTGCGGTGCTTATAGGTAAAAGAAACTCCATCAAAAGCCACGATCTCGTTTTTTATTTCAATCACCTCCCACTCGGGATAATCTCCGTCCCAAAAACGAACCACAGACCGCGCCGATTGCGGTATAAATCAGTCCGCTAAACAACAGCACCAAAGCAATATACCAGGTGGCATAATACAGCCGGTACAAAAAAGACATCGCCTGCAAACCGGCATACGTGGCAATCACATCCGCCACCGCACAACTGCCGGCCAGCAACATAATCCGTCCTGGCGGGATATTTTCCCCTTCTTGCCGTTGCAGCCAGCTATACATACCGCTGCCAGACAACAGTAATTCCAGTAATAGGGCATGGAGCCCGTACGAGAGTATGCTAATGGGTGAAATCTGCCCAAAGGCCAGCATTCCCAGCAGCATCCTCACCACGGTCATCAACGCCACTACTCCGGGACGAGGAATCAAAATCACCAGCGCCACCACCATCATGTAAAGGCAAACGCCACTAAACAGGCCACTTACGATAAAACTGAACGGCCCCATGATGATATGAAAGAAATCATTGAGCAAAGTAGTCGGCACGTTCACCGTGGCAAAAGCCGCTGCTCCAAACAGTGCGATCGTCACCAGCCAACGGGTTTTCATACAAAGCAGCAGACGGCGCAAACGAAACAAAGCCCAAATCGCTCCGGCGATAACCACCAAAGTAGACACCGCCACAACACACATGGCTAGATTGTCTTTTTTTATTACGTTTAGTTTTTCTTCGCAAAATACGGGAGCTTCCTCTTCCGATCTCAATTCTGCCTGTAAAACATACTCGCCGCTGTTCAAATAGCGCTCATCGGCGAACATGGGGATATGCAAACGCTGACGGACATCACCATTTAAGGCGATCAAAGCTTCCAGATAATTTTTGTGTCCGTCAATGGCGCCTCCATTCGTATCTTCACTGGTCGCTCCCGGCGTAAAAAGACCCAGTATATATTTTTTACCGCTGGCATCCAATAGACGAATTGTCACGACCGCCAGTTTTTGCACTCCCAACGGATTATGAACATCCAGTCCCAAATGCGTCACCGGATGAATCGCTTCAATCTCCTGATTCGACGCCCCCTTGCCAGCCAGCAGGTTTTTATAATAATCCCAGTGCCGGTCCCGCAACACCAACGTATTGCGTCCAATCCGTTCATCGGTTCGTCCGTCCTTATCCAGCGGCAAAACCATGCCCGTAAGCTGCACTTTTTTTGTATTTCCTTGGTTTAAATCCGCCGCATCATAGCCGCTCAAGCCCCGGTTCGCAACTTCCACCATAAAGTTGCGTTTATCTTCGCCGACCAACACGCTGACCGGATAAAATCCCGGCGGCAATGATTCTGCCACCTGGAAAACCAGCAAATCAAACCACTCGCCATAGCCGCCTTCTAATCGATCCTGTCGGACCAAAACAACCTTCCCTGTTGCGGAATCTCTTTCCACTTTCCAATTTTCCGTTTTTCCCGCAAAAGAAAAACCCGGCGGCAACGCAATTTTTATCTCAACCGTTTGTTCATTTATGCTTCTATTTTCAACATTGAACAAAGCTGCCGCCTGGCCGCCTGGATTCACATAATCCCTTGTTTTACCCAGATAATAAGGAAATTGCCAGGAAAAATCCAAACTTCCCTGCGCCTGCGCACTGACTGTCATTAACAGCAACATTGACGCCAGCCACACCGTCAACTTTTTTTTCCACTTGATTCCGTTGATCAAACTTCATCCCCCTGACTGCCGAATGCGTGACCGGTTCCGTTTTTCGCCGCATAATATTTATTGCTCCTTGCTTTTTGTGCTGTGACTGCAGCCACGGATGGTGTTCACTTTAAACAAAAAAACTGACCGTGGCAGGGTCAGTTAATAGCGAAATTCATTCAAGGCAATAAAAAATCCCGGCTGTTAACCAGGAGTGAATTAAGCCAGATAGCAATTTTATTCGCTACGGAATCCCCTCCCCATACCTCGTGGGTGATAAACGGTGATTTTTAGATAGGTAGTTCTCCTGACTCTAGATCATCGCTCATCCAAACCTTCCCAAAACAAATGTTTCAGTGGCATTTTATGGATTTACTCCCTATTACAGTGGCGGGACCGCGCCGGTGTTGCACCGGACTTCTCTATTAAGCCCTTGCGGGCGCCTATCTCTTCTTATTTAGTTGTCTGTTTGCATAGTATAAACTATATAGCGGTCATACAGTCAAGCATCCTGCGCATAATTTTATACAACCGTAAAACAAAATAATTTTCAGACTATCTCATTTTTTTCGTTGACTCTATCCTAAGAAGACACTTTATGCTGAAAGAGGGTTAAAATTTTAACCCAAATATAAAATGAGGTGATTTCAATGGCACATCCAAAGTATGAACTGCCCAAAACTCCCCACGCGGAATATCGCTATAAAATGGCGATGAAACATGTCGAAGCGGCGAAAACCGCCGGCAAATCTTCGGAAGAAATCCATGAAATGTTTAACCGGATTATGAATTATGATATCAATAACCCGACCAAGGACGAAGCGCATAAAAAATATCATATGGCTGTTTCCCATGCCAAAAAAGCCCTTGAAAATGGTAAAACTTCGGAAGAAGCGCATAAAATTTTTCAACAAGTCCTAGATTCTGATGGCAACGGTCATTGCCATCATCACGAATAGAAGGAAACAGAGCCGCGTCGAAACGTTTGTTTCAACGCGGCTCCTTTAAAAAACGTTTTTCCTGTGATATTTTACTCTAGATCGTGACAAGTTGTCGTTTTAATCCGAGTCAATGTAATCCACTTGGATAGCGATTTGTGTGACATATTCTTTGAGATTGGCGGTGGTCCAATAATTTTTCAGCGGTTTAATATAGGCATTGCCAACAATTTTCAAATTATTCAACCGAATAAAATCCATCATTTTTCCAATTATCTTTTTGTAGTTGGAGTGATAACCGTCAGAGGCGACGATTTTAGCATAGAACCCCTTGGGTTTGATCACAGCTTTCGGATATTCGCCAGGATCTGATACCTGAGTGAATATCTGTGTTATGGTCATGTATTCTTCTGACAGTAACGCTTCTTGTAACAGGATATAGCCCATAAAATATTCGTTGAAAATTTCATTTTTCGCAAAGGGAAGACTGTGTCGGGCAATGCTCTTTACCTGATCTTTCATTGAACTTTTTAACCCGTAAAAATTATCCGCCACAAAATACTCTTCTTCACACTGTTCCAGGGTAATCCGATTGCTTCGAACTTCTTTCGCTTGCTTTAAGCGTTCCACATTAATCAAAATGTTGCGCTTGTTGCGTTCCAGCAGTTCAATCTGCAAATCATACTCCAATACCTTGTTCAAAAGAAGAGTTTGAAGCGATTCGATATCGCGATGATGAACATAATTGCCAATTTCTTTTAACGACACTCCCAGCTTGCGTAAGGAAACAATAATTTCAAATATAAAATACTGACCGAGAGAATAATACCGGTAGCCATTATCT
>DATMYQ010000090.1:0-27315 GCA_035560935.1 Patescibacteria group bacterium
GGAGATCAATGTCAAGGTTTTTTGAAAAAAACAGTAAGAAAATTTGCGATGGAGAAGATGAGTAAGTTATGTGAAGCGATAATAAAAAAACACCGGTCCATGAAGACCGGTGTTAGGGCATGTTTCAAGAACGATTGTTGCGGGATAAAAACCGCAAGACTCTGGCACCGGTGTTACGCACTCGGCGCAATGGAGTAACGCTGGTTTTTATGCGGGGTTTCATATCCTGGGTTGACCCGAAATCGCCGCGGATCAGACGAGTTGCTTTGGTTTTTTCCGGTTTTAAAAAAGATCTAAAAACATTCAACGCTTTATCGGGGCGCGAATCTTCACCGCAGGCAAATACGTCGATGGCAGCATAACCCAGTTCGGGATATGTGTGAACGGTCATATGACTTTCCGAAAGTAACGCCAGTGCGGTAAGACCATACGGCTCGAAGCGGTGGCATACAAAATTAAGCAAAGTTAAGTGTGCCTCGTTCAAGGCAGCCATCATGACGGATTCTATAAAAGCGGGATTGTTTAAATCATCAAATGCGCATCCGTACATATCAATAGTCAGTTGTTTTCCGATGGGTTTCATCGTTAACGCTCCTTTGAATTCCGATTTTCAATTATTAAGGAATCAGGGATTAATTCGCAGCGTGTGCCGAACGGAACTTTATCCTTGACGGCGTATTCATTTAATCACTGGCCCTTACACATATGTATAGGGTAATGTATTCCATTGATAACACCTGTGAAACGAAACTGTCGGGCTTCGCTGAAAAAGGAAAACTATATCCAATATTTCATTATAGATTGCGTATTTACTGCTGTAAAGCGCTTTTTGCATTAACGGGTTACGACGAGTAATTTTTCAGAGTGGTGTTCCAGGGTCAACGAAGCCGAATCATACAAAAAATACTTGACGTGACATGAATTTTCCAATAAGGTGGAACAGAGATCGTTTCTCTGAAAGATTGACTCAGCCAGTGAAAACGTCCTTCGGGATTAGTCGAATGGAAATGGAAGGTGACAGCAATGAAAACGAAATTGACCAGGTTGCTGGGAATTGAGTTACCTATTTTGCAGGGAGGCATGGCCTGGGTATCGGAAGGACGGTTGGCTGCGGCAGTATCGGCTGCTGGTGGAGCCGGAATTATTGCCGCAGGGGGGCGGGAACCGTCCTGGGTGAGAGAACAGATTCGATTGGCCCGACAGCTCACCGATAAACCGTTTGGGGTTAATGTGCAGTTGATGGCGGGAAATAAGGAAGAAATCATTGATATACTATGTGAGGAAAAAGTAGCGTTTGCCGCTTTGGGAGCGGGCAATCCCGTGCCGTATTTTGCCCGGTTGCAACAGGCGGGTGTCAAAAAAATACCGGTCGTTCCCAATGCGAAATTAGCCGTCCGGGTTCAGGACAGCGGAGCGGATGCGCTGGTTATTGAGGGGATGGAAGCCGGCGGACACATCGGCTCGTTGACAACGATGGCATTGATGACGCAGGTGATTCCCCTGGTGGATATCCCCGTAATTGCCGCAGGCGGTTTTGCTGATGGGCGGGGCCTGGCGGCGGCGCTGATCATGGGTGCTGACGGTATTCAACTGGGTACGCGGTTTTTGCTGGCGGAAGAGTGTGCGGTTCATGCGAATGTAAAACGACGCCTGATTGATGCGATTGATACTGATTCCGTGGTTACCGGTCTGACAATCAACCACGCGGTGAGAGGGATTCGCAACGCGTTTACAGAAAAATTTCTTAAAATGGAACGACAGGCAGTAGCGGTTGAAGAATTGGAACGTTTGGCGACCGGAACGAGCCGCTTGGCGGCGGTGGACGGTGATGTGGATAATGGGATGGTTCATGCCGGTCAAAGTTTGCTGCCATTACGAAAAGTGGAACCGGCCCGGATTATTTTGGCCAATATCATGGCGGAAGCGCGTAAGACATTGAATGCGGCGCCGATGCTGCTGGCGGAAAAATAATACACAATACAGAAGAAAAGGAGTGGTAAACGATGCTGAATGAAGTAAAATTGGCTCCGGGAGTATATTTTGTAGGTGCAGTCGATTGGGCGATCCGGGATTTTCACGGATATACCACACCGCGCGGCGTAACGTATAATTCCTATTTGATCGTGGATGAAAAAATCTGTCTGATTGACACCGTGAAAGCGCCGTTTGTCAATGAACTGTTGGAGCGCATCAGCCAGATCGTACCATTGGATAAAATTGATTATGTCATTACCAATCATGTAGAACCGGATCATTCCAGCGGATTACCGGCGGTTATGGCAAAAGCGCCGCAAGCGAAGGTGGTTTTGACAGGACAGGGGCAGGCTGGGATTACAAAATACTATCAGCAAAATTATGATTTCATGGTGGTTAAAGAAGGAGATAGTCTGGATCTGGGCCGGAACAAGCTGCAGTTTATTCCATTACCGATGTTGCATTGGCCGGATTCGATGGCGACATATTTAACCGGTGAAGAGATCCTTTTTTCCAATGATGCATTTGGTCAACACATTTGCACTACAAAACGTTTTGACGATGAAAATGATTTGGATGAAGTTCTTTATGAAGCCGCCAAATATTATGCCAATATTTTGATGCCGTTTGGAAAATTAGTCGTTAAGGCGTTAGGTAAGTGTGGGGCATTGCCGATCAAGATGATTGCTCCCAGTCATGGCGTGGTCTGGCGGGGACACATTCCCCGCATTTTGGAGAAATATCAACTTTGGGGCCAAGGCGGACTTACGAATAAAGTGGTGATTGCTTACGATAGTATGTGGGGCAGCACGGAAATTATGGCGCGAAGGATTCTGGATGGTGTTGCTGCTGCGGGAGTTACCGGCAAGCTACATAGAAATGCCACCTCGGACCGCAGTGAGGTCATCTGGGATATTCTTGAGGCCGGCGGAGTATTAGTGGGATGTTCGACGCAGAATAATGGAGTGCTGGCCACTACGGGAGCGCTGCTCACTCAGTTGAAAGGTTTACGACCGGCGAACAAGCTGGCTGCTGGCTTTGGCGCCTTCGGCTGGGGCGGCGGGGCCCAGGCGGCGATTGAAGAAGCACTGGCTGCGGCGGGCATGGTGGTGGAGAAGCCGGGAGTTACGTTGAAATGGACGGCAGACCCGGCGGAACTGGAACAATGCTTTCAGTTTGGACTGGCGTTTGGCCGCAAGGTAAAAGAAAAAGTTGGCGGATAGTGATACTGCAAAATGAAGTGTTGCAGGGAGAAAAGCGGGCTATGTGGCCCGCTTTTCTCCCTGGGAAAGAGGAAAAGGAATGCAGGTTAAGGCGGGAATTTTTTTGCGCAAAAGAGTGCAACACCGGGTAGAAAGCGGGCACCCCTGGGTCTATCAAAGTGAAGTGGATTATTCAGAAGGAGACTTTGATCCTGGGGATTTGGTGGACGTTTATAATTTTCGCCGGCTCTTCATCGGTCGTGGCTATATTAATCCCCGCTCGCAGATCGTGGTTCGTTTGTTAACGCGGGAACAGGAAACGATTGACCGGGATTTTTTCCGCCGCCGGATCGAAACTGCGTGGCAATATCGCCAGCGCTTTCTTGCGGAACCGGATTATTGCCGCCTGGTTTATGGAGAGGCGGATTTTTTGCCGGGATTGATTGTAGATAAATTTGGTCCATATTTAGTATTGCAGACTTTGGCGCTGGGGATGGATGTCCATAAAGATCTGCTGGTTTCGGTGCTGGACGAAATGTTTAACCCGATTGGCATTTACGAACGAAACGACGTTCCGGTGCGCCGGCTGGAAGGTCTGGAGGAACGAAAAGGTTTTTTAAAAGGGCGGTTTTCTCCATTGATCACTGTCCAGGAAAATGGTATTCCTTTTTATGCAGATATTGAAAATGGCCAAAAAACCGGGTTCTTTTATGATCAGCGGGAAAATCGCCAGACACTGAAAGCCCTGGTTGGCGATGCGGAAGTACTGGATTGTTTTTGCCATACCGGTTCCTTTGCGGTGCATGCGGCATTGTATGGGGCCAAATCGATCACTTCCATCGATATTTCCGAAGAGGCCATTGCGCTGGCAAAACGGAATGCGGAACGTAACGGCGTGACGGACCGGTGCAATTTTATCGTCGATAACGCGTTTAATTCATTACGGACGATGTCGGATGCCGGTCAAAAGTTTGATGTGGTGATTCTGGATCCGCCGGCCTTTACCAAAAGCCGTAATAATATTGAAGGGGCTGCCAGGGGTTACAAGGAGATCAATCTGCGGGGGCTCCGCTTGGTGCGGCCAGGCGGTTTTCTGGTTACTTGTTCCTGCTCTTATCATATGGATAGAGAATTATTTAAAGCGATTATTGTAGATGCTGCTAAGGATGTACGTCGCCAGATCCGGGAAGTGGAATACCGGACGCAGGCCAAAGACCATCCGATTTTACCGGCGGCGCCGGAAACGAATTATCTTAAGTTTTTAACGGTACAAGTACTATAGTTCTTATATTCACCGTAGCAAAGCAAGACAGCCTATTTAGCTGTTCCTGAAAGAGATAACGTCAATTAAACGCCAGCCAGACCGGATTTTGCGGAAATTCGGCTGGCTGGCGTTGTTGTAAAAAGTCAAATGGTCAAATACAATAAGGCTATAGATCAATAAAAGTCAAACAAAGGGAGGCCGGATCCATGGATAATCTGGCAGATGTGATAGAAAAGTGGATTTTAAGTAAATTATCCCGCCAACAGGATGAGATGGTGGTATTGCGGCGGAATGAAATGGCGACAGAACTCTCTTGCGCGCCATCGCAGATTAGTTATGTTTTGAGTACTCGATTTACTGTGGAACGGGGATTTTTTGTTGAATCGCGGCGCGGTTTGGGCGGGTTTGTACGAATAGTTCGTTTGCCGGTCCGTCGCTTGAATCAGGAGGAAGCTGCGCGGGTCGTTTCGCCGGATGCGTCGGTGGGCGAAGTATTGGCAGCCATTAAACATTTAAAGGACAGACAGATTATCAGCGGTCGGGAAGCCGCGCTGATGAGTTATTTTTTTTCGGCGCTGGAATCTTGCATGACGCCGGCAGAACGTGTGATGTTGCTCCGTAAAGCTTTATTGGCGATGGCATCGGCGCATTGACACCATACGAAATGACTATTTCGCGAATGTGACGAAGGGGGAGAAAGCTGATGCTTTGCGATGAATGCCAGGCGAAACCGGCTACTGTTCATATTACTAAAGTTGTCGATAACCAAAAAACTGAATGGCACCTCTGCGAGGAATGCGCCAGAAAATCCGGGGAAACGGGTATGGCGTTTCATATGCAAAAGATGTTAGAGAATCATTTGTCAGTTCATGATTTTGTCAAAGCCTTGTTTGAACAGACTCAGGTGTCGGAGGCGACAACCGAACAGGGAAAGGCTTGTCCGGTTTGCGGCATGAATCACGTTGAATTCAGCCGCACGGGAAAGTTAGGGTGTGACCAATGTTATCTGACATTTGGTGATGATTTGGAACCATTGGTAAAAAAAATTCACGGAGCCTGTGTTCATACTGGGAAAATTCCCCGGCGGGCAGGGGCAGCGATGGGAATGTGGCAGCGTGTTCGCATTTTGCGGCAGGAACTGGAGCGGTTAATCGCTCGTGAGGCTTATGAGCAGGCAGCTGTGGTGCGGGACGAGATCCGGGAGTTGGAAAATAATTTGCAGGTATCGACCGCTGACAGTGAGGGGAAGGACGCAATAACGCTGCAAACAGAAGCGAAGGATGGGGGCGTGTCACCGTGAATTGGGAACTGGTGTTTAATAAGCCGCTGCCCTCTTGGATGTGTGGCGGCGGCCCGGACAGTGATATTGTTTTATCCAGCAGGGTACGATTGGCACGAAATCTATCCGGGGTGCCCTTCCCGGGACGGGCCAGTAAGGAACAATTGAACGGCGTATTGAACCGACTGCATCAATTGCCGGAACGTTTGCAAGAGTTGGATGGAACACCGTATTACTTGTTTGAAATGGAACAATTGTCATTACTGCAACGGATGGTGCTGGTAGAAAAACATGTGGTGAGCCCCCAGTATGCTGCGGAGCCGGCGCAACGAGCCCTTTTGGTGCGAGAGGATACCGGGGCCAGTGTGATGATTAATGAAGAAGACCATTTGCGGATGCAGTGCATGACTGCGGGATTGGACCTGGAAACTGTATTGCAACAAGCCGATCGGTTGGATGATGCGATTGAAGCGGAGACCGATATGGCATTTACGGAAAATCTGGGATATTTGACATCCTGCCCTACTAATCTGGGCACCGGATTACGGGCATCAGCCATGCTGCATTTGCCGGCATTAGTGATTACCCGGCAAGTGGGCCGTATTGTCGCCGTTGCCACGCAACTGGGATTGGCAGTGCGGGGGTTGTATGGAGAAGGGACAGAAGCGGTAGGCAATGTGTTTCAAATTTCTAATCAGTTGACGATTGGCTACAGTGAACAGGAGATTATCGGAAAACTCAATAGTGTCGTCCGAAGAATTGTTGACCGGGAACGGTCGGCACGCCAATTATTAGTGGCAGAATCTATTGACAGTCTGGCGGACCGGGTTTGGCGGGCTTACGGCATATTGTGCTACGCCCGGAGTTTGACCGGTCAGGAGGCATTGACGTTGTTAAGTGAGGTACGGTTGGGTATTGATGCCGGAATTATTAATCAGGTGCCTGCTGAAGTTTTTAATGAATTATTGGTAACGACCCGGCCAAATTATTTGCAAAAAATGTTGGGTGAGACGGAGCTTGATTCTAAAATAGTGGATCGTCTGCGATCCGATTTGGTACGAAAAAAGTTGGGAGGGAAAGAAGATGTTTAATCGATTCACAGAACGGGCCCGCCGGGTACTGGTGTTGGCACAGAAGGAAGCAGCCGGTTTGGGGCATGGCTATATAGGAACAGAACATTTGTTGCTGGGGTTGTTGCAGGAGGGAGAAGGCGTGGCGGCTAAAGCACTGACTTCTCTGAATATTGATCTGCAAGCCGTCAGAGAGCAGGTCATTGAGATCGTGGGGCGAGGAGAAGGTGCCGGTCAGGAAATCGGTTATACTCCCCGGGCCAAAAAGATTATTGAACTGGCAATGGAAGAAGCATTGCGGTTGGAACACAATTATGTGGGCACAGAGCATATATTGCTCGGTTTAATCCGGGAAGGCGAGGGTGTGGCAGCCCAGGTGCTGTCCAAAATGGGCGCAGATATCGGTCTGGTACGGCAGCGTGTGATCGAGCTGTTAGGCGGATATGCTTTATCCGGACAGGCGCCGCAGCCCAAAGCTTCCGGGGCTGCCCACAAGGCCGGTGCGACGCCGTTATTGGACGAATTCGGTCGCGATTTGAATAAATTATCCCAGGCAGGAAAAGTAGATCCGGTGATTGGCCGCGAAAAGGAGATTGAACGTGTGATTCAAATCCTGTGCCGACGGACTAAAAACAATCCGGTTCTGATTGGTGAGCCGGGAGTGGGAAAAACCGCTATTGCTGAAGGATTGGCTCAGCGTATTGTAGACAATAAGGTGCCGGAGATTTTACGCGGTAAACGGATTATTTCGCTAAGTATGACTTCGCTTGTGGCGGGTACCAAATATCGGGGTGAATTTGAAGAACGGCTGAAAAAGCTGATTGATGAAGTTTGCGAGGCTACCGACATTATTTTGTTCATTGATGAATTGCATACCCTAATTGGCGCCGGAGCTGCGGAAGGGGCGGTGGATGCCGCCAACATTCTGAAACCTGCTTTAGCCCGAGGGGAACTGCAAGCGATTGGTGCTACAACATTGGATGAGTATAAAAAGCATATCGAAAAAGATGCTGCCTTGGAACGACGTTTCCAGTCGGTTGTCGTGAACGAACCCAGCGTCAATGATGCCGTTGAAATTCTGAAAGGAATTCGTGATCGGTACGAAGCGTTTCATCGGGCACAAATTACCGATGAGGCGTTGGAAGCTGCCGTTAGTCTTTCTCATCGTTATATTTCTGACCGCTTTTTGCCGGACAAGGCGATTGACTTGATGGATGAAGCGGCATCAAGGGCACGACTGCTTGCCTGCTGCGTTCCGCCGGACGTGAAAGAAATGGAAATGCGGTTGAATAAAGCACGGACGGAAAAGGAAGCGGCCATTGCCGGCCAGGAATTTGAACGGGCCGCTGCGTTGCGGGATCAGGAGCAGGAAGTGAAGGAAGAGTTGGAGAATCGTCACCGGGAATGGCGCCAGCGAGGGAATGACCGGATTGTGGTTACGGGTGAGGATATCGCACAGGTGGTATCGGCCTGGACTGGAGTTCCGGTGCAGAAATTGACCGAAGGAGAATCAGAACGTTTGCTGAAACTGGAATCACTGTTGCACCAGCGGGTAATCGGTCAGCATGAGGCGGTGAAAGCAGTAGCGCGAGCCGTACGCCGGGCGCGGGCGGGATTAAAAGACCCAAAACGTCCCATTGGCTCCTTCGTATTTCTTGGACCGACCGGTGTCGGCAAAACAGAGTTGGCCCGGGCGTTGGCCGAAGCACTGTTTGGCGAGGAAAATTCTATGATCCGCCTTGATATGTCGGAGTATATGGAAAAGCATACGGTATCGCGTCTCCTTGGTGCTCCTCCCGGATATGTTGGTTATGATGAGGGAGGTCAATTGACCGACGCAGTCAGAAGAAAGCCGTTTGCTGTTATTCTCTTAGATGAGATTGAAAAAGCTCATTCGGATGTATTTAATGTCTTGTTGCAGGTTTTGGAAGACGGAAGGTTGACGGATGGGCAGGGACGGACGGTGGATTTTAAAAACACGGTGATCATTATGACCTCCAACGTGGGATCACAGCATCTGAAAACGGAAAATGGCGTGATGGGTTTTTTGTGCAGCTCGCAGGATGATTGTGATAAGGAAGTCAATCGAGCGGCCAAAAACAGAGTAACTGAAGAAGCTAAAAAAACATTTCGCCCCGAGTTTCTAAACCGCATTGATGAAATGATTGTATTTGACAATTTGCAGGATGTGGAATTGCAGCAGATCGTTACGTTGATGCTGAAGGAAGTGGAACAGCGTTTGCAGCAGGCTAAGTTCAGCATTGAAGTCAGCGAAGCGGCGAGACAGGTTTTATTGCAAACCGGTCGGGACTATGCGTACGGAGCACGGCCATTGCGGCGGGCTATCCAGAAAATGATCGAAGATGAACTTGCCGAAATGCTGTTGCAACGAACGGTAGCAGAAGGTGACGTGGTATTGGTGGATGCTGGTGAAGGCGGACAATTAAAATTCAGTGCAAAAACCTGAAAAAGCAGGAAAATGTTTAGCTTATAACGAAAGCACTCCATTATCTGAAAATAGATAATGGAGTGCTTTTTGCGTAGAGAAAGGAGCGACCGGTTGTCGAAAAGTAAAGTACAATTTGTTTGTCAGGAGTGCGGCTATGATTCGCCCAAATGGCTTGGCCGCTGTCCTGGTTGTGGTGTTTGGAACAGTATGAGTGAAGAAGTGGTGCATAAAACGGAACGCGGTCTTAAAACGGCCGCTGTAGCGGCTAAACCTTGCTTGCTGTCATCGGTTGATATGGCATCCGTTCCCCGGCGGGAGACGGGAATTTGTGAGTTTGACCGGGTGCTGGGTGGAGGTATCGTACCTGGGGCATTACTGCTGATTGGGGGCGACCCGGGAATTGGCAAATCCACGCTGCTGTTGCAGGTGGCTATGGGTGTCGGTCAGCGTTATGGCACTGTATTATACGTTTCCGGTGAAGAATCGGCGGCGCAGACAAGATTGAGGGCGGAACGATTGGGGCCGTTGGGAGATTCGCTGCTGGTGATGACAGAAACCAATCTGGATGCGGTACTGGCGGCAGCTTCAGCGCATTCCCCAGTTTTTCTGGTCATTGATTCCATTCAGACGATGTTTTGCCCGGAAATTCCTTCGGCACCGGGAACGGTGAGCCAAGTGAGGGAATCTACCGGTCGCTTGTTACGTTTCGCCAAAGAAAGCGGTGTTCCCACGGCTATTATTGGCCATGTGACCAAAGATGGCAATATTGCCGGACCGCGGCTGTTAGAGCACATGGTGGACGTGGTTCTTTACTTCGAAGGTGAGCGCAGCTACGCATTCCGGGTATTGCGAGCCATGAAAAATCGCTTTGGTTCCACCAGTGAGAGTGGGTTGTTTGCCATGGAGGAAAATGGGCTGATTGAAGTGGATAATCCGTCCGGGGTATTGTTAGCCGAACGCCCTCAGGGAGTCCCGGGTTCGGCGGTGTTGGCGTGTATGGAAGGAGCCAGGCCGTTGTTGCTTGAAATGCAGGCTTTGGTCAGCACTACCTGTTTTGGGATGCCCCGGCGGATGGCAGCGGGTTTTGACGGAAACCGTTTGATTTTATTGATGGCGGTGTTGGAAAAAAGAGTGGGTTTAGCATTGGCAAATCAGGATGCCTATGTGAATGCTGTAGGGGGATTGAAAGTAACGGAACCGGCGGCCGACTTACCGGTGGCGTTGGCACTGATCTCCAGCTTCCGTAACAAGGTGATTGCTCCGGATACCGTAATATTAGGCGAGGTAGGTCTGACGGGAGAAGTGCGTATGGTTGGCCGGGTGGAACAGCGGATTCAGGAAGCGGTTCGCCTGGGCTTCACACGACTGGTTATTCCCAAAGGAAATTTGGCCGGACTGAAAACAAGCCGTGAAGGTCTGGCACTGGTGGGGGTCAGCAACGTGACGGAAGCGATGGAGGAGGTGTTTCTATGATGAAAGCGCCGGCGGAAAAACTATGGGATACACGTTTTATTAAAACTATCAAAGCGTTGGCGCCAGGAACCACGTTGCGTGAAGGACTGGAAAATGTATTGCGGGCCAAAATGGGAGCTTTGGTGGTGATCGGTGATGCACCGGCAGTGCTTACGGTAGTGGATGGAGGGTTTACTATTCACTCGGATTTTACTCCGGCGGGTTTTTACGAATTGGCTAAGATGGATGGCGCACTGGTTCTATCCAGCGACGCCAGGCGAATTATTTATGCTAATGCCCAGTTAGTTCCTGATTCGACGATCACAACATCCGAAACTGGGACCCGTCACCGGACTGCGGAGCGGGTGGCAAAACAAACCGGTGCACCGACCATTGCCATTTCGCAGCGGCGGAATATTATTACTCTATACCTTGGAAGTTTGCGTTATACTTTACGGGATATTACCGTGATCCGCAGTAGGGCGGATCAGGCATTGCAAACGCTGGAAAAATATCGGGCGGTTTTGCAAACCGGCATGATTGCGCTGAATGCGTTGGAATTTGAAGATATGACAACGCTGGGCGATGTGGCGGCAGTTCTGATCCGGGCGGAACAAGTTCGGCGAATCTCGCTGGAAGTGGGCCGGAATATTATTGAACTGGGCAGCGAAGGCCGTTTGGTCAGTATGCAGATGGATGAACTGGGATCCGATAAAGACGAAGTAGGATTGCTGATAAAAGACTATTACCATGAGAACGAGGCCAGGAGCTGTGACGCAGCGGCGGAACAACTGGCAGCTTTGCCGGAAGAAAATCTGGAACCGGGATATATATGTCGCATCTTGGGATATGGTGCGGCTGTTCATGTGATGGATACCCCGGTGATTCCACGGGGATTCAGAGTGTTGAACGGTATAAACCGATTGCCGCCGGCGGTCATTGACAATCTGGTGGCGCAATTTACTACTTTACCTCGGATTTATGCTGCGACGCTCGAAGCTTTGGATGATGTGGAAGGAATCGGCGAAGTTCGGGCTAAGGCGATTAAAGACGGGCTAAAACGGTTAAGAGAGCAGTCATTGTTGGATCGGTTAAGTTGACAAAAACACGAATAAAACGGTCTTATTTTTCCTTACTATGCTATTGTGGGGGGCTTTCAATTCATAAAAAAATCGCCCCTGGAGGCGGTTGCTAAAATAACCGTCAGCGTCCGGCCGCTGACGGTTATTTTATAACAGTAATAGAGTCGTCACGACAGATGAAAAGCTCCCAGGGTTTTGATGTCGGTGTATTCATTGCTCATGACGTCGTGTAATTTTACTCCGGTCAGGTTGCAAAGCGCCGCCAGATAAAAGAGACTATGGCCTAGTTCTTTGGAAATAATTTCGCGACAATGTTCGCAGGGGGCACCGGAAAGGTGTGAGGACATGTGCTGTTTCAGGTCGCTGTAACTTGTTTCAGGAGGGATTTGTTGCCGGCTGGCGGCAATCTGGACGCAACCACATTCGGTAACGGATTTCGCAATGGCGCGATTGACCCGGGCGGTTGCTTCCTGATATTTTGTCAGCACATCAATGACGCTACGGTGGCGGATTAAATATTCATCAACGGCAGATTGAAAGTCGGAACAACAATTTGCATGCATAAAAGGGAACACCTCACTTCGCCTTAATTATATAAAGTGCTATCAGTAATTGTCAATGCCATTCGCAGGAGTGAACAAATAACATGATAATTGCGTAAATTACGGAAATTGTTTATTTATTGATTGACAATAACAATTATGCTGTGCTAAAATTAACGATTTGACAAAAAGATAGTTTTGTGATAAGGTTATAACATTGGTGGGGGGTGGAATGATGCTGATGGTTGGGGATAAAGTTGTTTACCCAATGCATGGAGCGGGTGTAATCGAAGCTATTGAAGAGCACGAAGTGCTGGGACAGCGACAATTATATTATATATTGACCATGCCGTATGGTGGAATGAAAGTGATGATACCTCTCAACAATGTTGCTAATATTGGTTTGCGGGAGGTTATCAGCGAACCGGAAGTGGGTCGTGTGGAAACGATTCTGCGGACGGTGTCACTGCCAACGATCGCCAGTTGGAATCGACGATTTAATGCGAATTTAGGTAAAATCAAGAGCGGGAGTATTTTTGAGGTGGCAGAAGTCGTTAGCAATCTGATGCGGCAAGATCGCCAGAAGAAACTGTCAACCGGTGAACGACGCCTGCTGGATACGGCACAACATATTTTGGTCAGCGAATTAGTTCTGGCCTGCAATAAGGACGCGGTCAGCGTAGAGGCTTGGATACAAAGTTTGCTGGAGGAAAATACGCCAGGTAACTGACGTATTTTTTTTGTTCCTTTCCTTTTCTTTCTTTGGGGACATTCAAATGTTATAAAAAACGCGAATTTGGTATAGATTTCCTAAAGACGTAAATAGCACTTGTTGCTGGAAGAAAAGTCGGTTATAATTCTAAGTATCTATACACAGAAAGGTGGTGAATGCATGATTGATAAAGTGTTGCGATTAACCATTACAGTTGTGTCAGCCATCGTGGGACTCATTACCACGGATCGGATTATTCCACTGCTAGCGGCCATTATTGGTGAGGACTTTTTACGGGTGGGAGTATTCGGTATTACGATGACCACCATTTTAACCTTTATTTTTGGCGGGCTGGCCGGCGGAATTATTGGCTTTATCGTAGCGCCGTTATTGATTAGGCAGCTGTGGCAATTTACCTACTGGGTGGAGCTGCGGTTAAACAAGATGCCGGTTATTGAAGTAGTCACCGGTGCGGCGGGTTTAGCTATCGGACTTATAATTTCTAATTTATTGGGTTCTGCATTTTTACCGATTCCAATCGTTGGCAAGTATATTCCGTTACTGCTAAGTATTATACTGGGCTATCTGGGAATCAGTGTGGCGATTCGCAAACGTGAAGAACTATCTAACCTGTTTAATGGCTGGAACTGGTTTCGGGGAGCGAAAGACGGCAAGGAAAAAAACAGAGAAAAGGTTGCCGGCGTATATCAGTATAAAATTTTGGATACCAGCGTGATTATTGATGGGCGGATTGCGGATATCTGTAAAAGTGGTTTCATTGAAGGAACGCTGTTAATCCCGGTATTTGTCCTGGAAGAATTGCAACATATCGCCGACTCTTCCGACTTGCTGAAGCGCAACCGGGGACGACGGGGCTTGGATATTCTCAATCGAATACAAAAAGAACTGGATGTTGCGGTCCAGATTGATAACCGGGATTTCGACGACATTGCGGAGGTAGATTCCAAACTGGTGAAATTGGGACAAGTGTTGGAAGCTAAGATTATCACCAATGATTACAATTTGAATAAAGTAGCGGAACTTCAAGGCGTACCGGTACTCAATATCAACGAATTGTCCAACGCCGTGAAGCCGGTGGTGCTGCCGGGTGAAGAAATGACCGTGCATGTGGTGAAAGACGGCAAGGAATTTGGCCAGGGCGTCGCTTACTTGGATGACGGGACGATGATTGTGGTTGATGGCGGTAAGAAGCACATGGGAGAAATGGTGGGAGTTCTGGTTACTTCTGTACTGCAAACAGCGGCCGGCAGAATGATTTTTGCCAAACCCAAGTCAATGGAACGGACGTTGTGATGATTTCGCAAAACCTTCGGCCCGGATGTGGACGGAGGTTTTGCTTATGATGCGGGAGTGGGCTGATTTGTATAATATCCTGCGGAATACACGAAGAAGGATGTGGCGGAAAAATGGCCGTGGCGATTATTCCGGCGGCGGGACAAGGGCGTCGGATGGGATCCGGAGTAAATAAAGCTTTTCTGACGCTGGCGGGAGAACCGATTCTGCTGCGTACGGTGCGGATATTGGCACAGTGCTCTAATATTGGTCGTTTGATTGTCGTTGCAGCACCGGAAGAAACGGAAACGGTAACGGGAATGCTGTTGTCGCTAAACAAGCTAACATTGCCGTGGTTGGTGGTGGCTGGCGGCAGCGAGCGCCAGTATTCGGTGGCCAACGCACTGGCCATGGTGACAGAAGAAGATAAAATTGTTCTGGTACATGATGGGGCACGCCCTTTAGTGGATCCGAAAAATGTCGAGGAAGTGATTGAAGCTGCCCGGCAGCATGGCGCGGCTATTTTGGCTGTGCCGGTTAAGGATACCGTGAAACAGGTGGATGAAGAAGGATTTGTGAAAGCGACTCCAGAGCGGAAAGAATTATGGAATGTGCAAACGCCGCAGGCGTTCACCGGTGAAGTACTGAAGCGGGCGCATGCGGCAGCTCGCCGGGACGACTTTTTGGGAACGGATGAAGCGTCGTTGGTAGAACGTCTGAATATAAAAGTTAAGATTGTGGCTGGCAGTGACCGCAATATCAAGATTACAACGCCGGCGGATATTGCTGTGGCGCAGAGATTGTTAAATGATTCTGCGGTACCTGGGACCGTATTGCCGGTACTTGGTTTCCGGTGCGGGATGGGATATGATGTGCACCGATTGGTGACAGGGAGAAAGTTAATACTGGGCGGCGTGGAGATACCACATACCCACGGCCTGGATGGGCATTCTGACGCAGATGTGCTGTTGCACGCGATTAAAGATGCTCTCCTGGGGGCGGCGGCACTGGGGGATATCGGACGGCACTTCCCGGATACGGATGGCCGGTATCGGGGAATATCCAGCTTGCTGCTGTTGGCGGAAGTACGTGATTTGGTGACAGGAGCCGGTTATCAGGTTAACAATCTGGACGCCACGGTGGTGGCACAAAAACCGAAACTGGCGCCGTTTATTGAAACGATGAGAACTAATATTGCTGCAACGCTGAGGATTGAAAACAATCAGGTTAATGTAAAAGCGACGACTACAGAAGAGCTGGGGTTTGCGGGACGCCGGGAAGGAATTGCCGCGTATGCCACCGCTACACTTATTCCCTGCTAGCGGGAATGGGAAAAATCCATTGACACTGCATCAAGGTGTCAGTATAATTTACACAGGAATAACCATTTGGAGACAGGTGGATACAAAAACTGCTGAGAACAGGGAGAGTAAACATCAGTCCTTTCTTCAGAGAGGCGTTGTCACAGGCTGAAAACGACGCCGGATGGACCTGTTGAAGTGCACCTGGGAGCATGGATGGCGGAACTAGAAGTATGCTGTCCCGGTTGCCGCCGTTAACGGTATCAAGCGGAGCGCTTCGGTGCTCAAGCAGAGTGGAACCACGGACCACCGTCTCTGTACCAGGGCGGCGGTCTTTTTATTTTTAAAATGGAGGGGATCGCATGTTCGCGCAGATCAAGCGGGATGTCCGGGTAGTCTTTGACAGGGATCCGGCGGCCAGAAGTATTTGGGAAGTATTGCTTTGCTATCCGGGGCTACACGCTATCTGGTTGCACCGGATTGCCCACAGGCTGTATAAAGCCGGTTGGGTGCTTTTGCCACGGCTGATCTGTTATTTCTCCCGCATATTGACTGGCGTGGATATTCATCCGGGTGCGACCATTGGAGAGGGATTATTTATTGATCATGCCACTGGCGTGGTTATTGGAGAGACGGCGATTGTGGGCAATAATGTGACTTTATATCAGGGAGTGACACTGGGCGGGACCGGCAAAGAGAAAGGAAAGCGTCATCCCACTGTCGGTAATAACGTTGTTGTGGCCAGTGGGGCCAAGGTTTTGGGGTCCTTTAAGGTGGGGGATAATTCGAAGATTGGAGCCGGATCCGTCGTGCTGCAGGAAGTACCGCCAAACTCCACGGTCGTAGGTATACCGGGAAAAATTGTCTGGCACGAGGGACGAAAAGTTAGCTCCAGCGGCACCACGGTGCCCTGCGATGACATTGATCTCCAACATGATGTACTACCGGATCCCGTGACGGAAATGATGATGTGCATGCAACGGAATTTGATCCGCATGGAAGCCCGTGTGGAGTATTTGGAGAAGGAGCTGAAAAAACATGACCTTAAAAGTCTTTAATACGCTGACTCGTCAAAAAGAAGAGTTTGTACCCCTTGTTCCCGGAAAAGTGGGGATGTATGTCTGTGGAGTCACCCCGTATAATCATCCGCATATTGGAAATGCCCGTCCTTATATTACCTGGGATGTGATCCGCAGATATTTGGAGCATGTTGGATACGAAGTGACCCACGTGCAGAATTTTACGGATATTGATGACAAGATTATCAATACGGCCAAAGCGGAGAACGTATCCTGGGATGTGATCGCCAACCGGTATATTGCCGCTTATTATGAAGTGATGGACCAGTTGAATATCCGGCGGGCCCATCTGTATCCCCGGGTTTCGACCCATATTCCGGATATCATCGCGATGATTGCCCGACTGGAAGAAAAGGGACATGCGTATACCGTGGACGGCGATGTGTATTACCGGGTGGAAAGTTTTGCGGATTACGGAAAACTGAGTGGGCGCAGTCTTGAGGATATGCAGGCCGGCGCCCGGGTAGACGTGGATGAACGAAAACAGCACCCGATGGATTTTGCTTTATGGAAAAGCGCGAAACCGGGGGAACCGGCGTGGGAAAGTCCATGGGGGCCGGGACGGCCGGGTTGGCATATTGAATGCTCGGTGATGTCGCACAAATACCTGGGCAGCCGTTTTGACTTTCACGGTGGCGGTAGTGATCTGATTTTTCCGCATCATGAAAATGAAATTGCCCAGTCGGAAGCATTCAGCGGCGAAGTGCCCTTTGTCCAATATTGGCTGCATAATGGCTTTATTACGCTTAATGAAGAGAAAATGAGCAAATCGCTGGGGAATTTCTTTTTGGTAAAAGAAATTCTGGAACATTTTCCGGCAGAAGTGGTGCGCTTTTTTGTGTTGTCGACCCATTACCGCAGTCCGTTGGATTTCAGTAATGAACGGTTGGCAGAGGCCACCCGCAGCCTGGAAAGACTAAAAAATGCATTGGGCAACTTGCGGTATTTATTGACCCGGGCCGTGGATGTGCCGGCGACAGCGGAAGCACAGTCATTACAAATGGCGACGGATAATGCCCGCAAAGAGTTTGCGGCGGCGATGGATGACGATTTTAATACGGCGCTGGCGATCAGTGTACTGTTTGGCCTGGCTAAAGAGATCAATATTTATCATAATAAAGTAGTGACTGGCCTGGTCGAGGCGGAGGCAGCCACTGTGAAACAGGTGATGGCCGCTTTTGGCGAAATGGCGGAGATTTTAGGCGTTCTTTCCGGCGGTGCCGGCGAAGCGGCTTCAGGTGATGATCAATTAGCCGTGGCATTGATGGATATTATTCTGGAAATCCGTCAGGAAGCCCGCAAAAAGAAAGACTGGGGCACTGCGGATCAAATCCGGGACCGGCTGGGAGAACTGGGGATTGTTATGGAGGATTCACCCCAGGGAGTCCGGTGGAAAAAACGGTGAAATTTGAACACTATCAGTCATTAATTCTACGGATGTTTAACCAATGGGATGAGGATGGCGCCCCCATGGCCAGACAAGCAGAAATAAATCCGGAACAGTTACCGCCGCTGGTATTGGCTTATGTTGGTGATGCCTGGTTTTCGTTATATGTTCGTACCCGGTTGTTGCATCAAGAGAAAAATAAAGTTCGGGTATTGCACAGCTATGGAGCAAAAATGGTTTCTGCGGTTATGCAGTCAAGGGCGGTTCATGCCCTTGAACCGCAGCTGACGGAAGAGGAGCTTGCCATCGTCCGGCGGGGGCGCAATGCAAAATCGAGTGTGCCTAAAAGCGCGTCAGTGAGTGAATACCGTTACAGTACGGGTTTTGAAGCCTTGCTGGGCTATCTTTTTTTAACGGGGCGGCAGGAACGACTGGCGCAGATTACAGCAGAAGCATTTTGCATTATTTCCCGGGAAACGGCAGGAGAAATTTTATAACGAAAAGGTGGCAGGATGATGCGCGTGGATTTGATTCATTTTACCCCGGAACCGGAACGTACGGTGGCCATGGCGGCCCGGCTCTGCTATTCGCCGGTTGGCGCGGCGGAACTGGCGGAACGGATTACGGAACAACAGATTGAAAAACTATTGAACAAAATTGCCGTGATGGGGCATATGTCCACCTTTGAGCATGTCAGTTTCACGTTTGCCGTGGAAGGGATTTCAAGAGTACTGACCCATCAACTGGTACGTCATCGGATTGCATCTTATTCGCAGCAGTCGCAACGTTATGTGGCGGAACACGGTTTTGAATATATCACGCCGCCGTCGGTGGCGGCCCGGCCGGAAACAAAGGAAAAGATGGATGCGCTGATGTTGGAAGTGCAACGGGTTTATGATGAGCTGACGGCATTGGGAGTCCCTAACGAGGATGCCCGGTATTGTCTCAGCAACGCTACGGAAACCAAAATTGTCATCACCATGAATGCGCGTTCGTTACTGCATTTTTTCAGCGTTCGCTGTTGTATGCGGGCACAATGGGAAATTCGTCGCCTGGCAGAAGCGATGTTGAAAGAAGTGCAAAAAGCGGCGCCAAAGCTGTTTTTCAAAGCTGGGCCGCCTTGCGTGACCGACGGTCAGTGCCCGGAAGGAGATATGACTTGCGGACGGTTAGCAGTAAAAAAGAAATAGACAGCAAAGACTGTGGGGGGCGAACAGCGTGATCAGAGTGCTTGTAAATGATGATCAGGCGTTAGTGGCGGAATACCTGGAGCGTAATCATATTGAGACGACTTTTCTGTATGGAAACATTACACAGTTCGGACTGAATAATAATCGCCTTTACCGGCGGTGCGGCGACTATTACGGCTATTTTGACGGGCCGGTACTGCAAGGGATTCTTGCTTTTTACAATTTGGGCAGTGTAATTCCCCATTTCGAAACGGATAAGGCGATACCGCATTTTGCAGCGCTGATGCGTCGGCGAAATTTTGATTCTTTACTGGGTATGCGAAGGATTATTCAGCCGTTATATGAGCTGCTCCTGGAAGATAAAGATAAAGAAGTCGTGAATTACAGTGAAAGCGGCTACTATCTTAATCAGGAATTTCACCCCCATTTTGTAGAAAAAAGCGAATTTGTTGATGTTGAAAAAATGGAACCGGCCGCAGCTTCACGCTTTATTGTCCGGGCCAACCGGCACGGTTTTAAACGGGATGTCAGTTCCGAGGTGCATAAAATTATTCGGGAACGGGCTCCGGAAGAAGAATTTGTTTTGATGAAGATTAACGGAAAAATTGTCGGTCAGGCCCAGGTTCAGACCTTTACTACCCGAATTAATCAGATCGGAGCGGTGTATACGGTGGAGGAAGAACGGGGGCGGGGGTATTGTAAGGCGCTGGTGTCAGAACTGTGCCGACGGATTTTGGAGCGGGATAAAATACCGGCACTGATGGTTCGCAACGATAACCTGCCGGCGGTGCGGGCCTACACGGCACTGGGGTTCGCCCGTTACGATGATTATTTGCTGGTTGGTGTCAAACCGGCGGGCAAGGAGGAGGTCGGAGAAAATGAAAGAGAAAGAACAAAATAATGAAGAATTTATCGCCGGCCGAAACAGCGTGTTGGAAGCGATCCGCAGCGGTCGGACCATTAATAAACTGCTGGTGTTCAAAGGAGAATGGACGGGCGCTTTGAAGGAAATCACCGGATTGGCCCGGGAGCGGGGGATTGTGATTCAAGAAGTGGAGGGAAACCGCCTGGATCAAGTGGCCGGAGACACCCGACACCAGGGGGTTGTGGCGTTAGTGGCGCCGGTTGCCTATGTTGACACTGCTGACATTCTGGAAATCGCCCGGCAACGGGGAGAAGTGCCACTAGTGGTATTGCTGGATGAAATGAACGATCCGCATAATGTGGGTGCTATTTTGCGGACGGTGGATGCCGCCGGTGCTCATGGGGTACTGCTGCCCAAACGGCGTAGCTGCCCATTGACGCAGACGGTGGCAAAAACGTCAGCGGGTGCCGTGGAACATGTTCCGGTAGCCCGTATTGGCAACGTATCCCAAACCCTGAAACAACTGAAAGCAGCTGGTCTCTGGGTAGTTGGTGCGGACATGAATGGCGACCGGGAATATCATGAGGTGGATTTGACGGGCCCGATTGTACTTGTGGTGGGCAATGAAGGGGAAGGGATGAGTCGCCTGACCCGGGAAACCTGTGATTATCTGGTGCGTATCCCCATGAGAGGGAAAATAAACTCGCTGAATGCTTCGGTGGCCTGTGCCCTGCTTTTATATGAAGCGGTTCGCCAGCGGGGAAGTGCGGCGGCCTGCCCTTGATTCGGCGACAGTTGGCAGACCGCAACCGGTCGGGATCGCGGGAAATTCTGCTGGTGGATGGTTATAATGTAGTGAACGACTGGCCGGAACTGGTTGCATTACGGGACAGTCTGGAATATGCCCGTGACCGTCTGTTGGCAATAGTAAGCGAGTACTGCTCTTATCAAGGATATCAGGGAATCGTGGTTTTTGACGCGCATCTGGTGATTGGCGCTGATCGCAGAAAAGATGCGATGGGTGAATTGACGGTGATCTATACTCGCGAAGGGGAAACCGCTGACAGTTACATTGAACGAACCGCGTATGACTATGTCCGTCAGGGATACCGGGTTTTCGTTGTGACATCAGATTGGGCGGAGCAGTTGGTCATTTTAGGGGCGGGTGCTTTTCGGATTTCGGCCCGGGAATTGCGGGTAGATGTCAAAAAGACAAAACAGCGGATTACAGAAGAATTGGCGGCAAAGGAACTAAAATTACGGCGCCATGAACTGGGGAGCCGGTTGCAGGGAGATGTGCTGGAACGGTTGGATGCGATGCGGCGTGATCGGGAGTGACCGGGAACCGAAGAATGCTTGACTAAGCAGACGCTGTGGGGTATAATTTGGTTTGATAAGACATGCACGTTGCGGGCGGTACTAATCGCTAGGTGCATTTTCTTTTTCTTCGGCGAAAATGGATGAGTGGGGGCGATGCGATGCGGGTAAATACTCAACGCGATCTATATGGTTGTTTTGAAAATCTGACAGATGAAGAAATAGTGTTTGACGCCAAAGACAATGACAACATGGTCGCTCTGGAGTATTTGATTAATAAATACCGCAACTTCGTTCGGGCCAAGGCCAGATCGTATTTTTTAATTGGTGCGGAACGCGAAGACATTATTCAAGAAGGCATGATTGGTTTATACAAAGCTATTCGGGATTTTCGGAACGACAAATTATCTTCTTTTAGGGCTTTTGCAGAATTATGCGTGACCCGGCAGATTATTACTGCAATCAAAACGGCTACCCGGCAGAAACACATCCCGCTGAATTCTTATGTGTCGCTGAATAAACCGATTTATGATGAGGACTCTGACCGGACCTTACTGGATGTCTTGTCCGGATCCAAAATTACCGACCCGGAAGAACTGGTGATCAGCCGGGAGGAATTTGTGGACATTGAAGAAAAAATGGGTGAGATTCTCAGCGATTTGGAATGGAAGGTCTTAATGTCGTATCTGGACGGCAAATCCTATCAGGAAATTGCTGTAGAGCTGGAGCGTCATGTAAAGTCGATTGACAACGCTTTGCAACGTGTGAAACGTAAGCTGGAACGTTATCTGGAAAATCGTGGCGAAGACGCGGATATCCGGGGAATGTACAAAGGACTGGCTGGATTAAACAAGGATATGCCGGGGGATGTGGCTGAGTACAGCGAAAAGTTTGACTAAAGGTGAACGTACAGTGCTTTTTAAAGCACTGTTTTTTTTGTGTCTAAAAAGCGTTATGAAAAATATTTTGCGCCTTTGTTGTGCTAATGATCGGCGGTTTTTTCTGATATAGGGCGAAGAAAGAAAAAGGAAAGGGTAAAAAAATGTACCGGTTATGGAAACAGGAACAGGAATTAGGAATTTTCCGACGAAATAATCTTAAGAAACTATAAAGCTGTTTCCACTGGAAAGGCGAAGGAGGAGCAATATGCCGATTACCGTGCAACGGGTGGTAGAATGTGTCCATGAGGTCGAAAAACATGCGGAACATGTAGTGCTGATTGTAGGAAAACCCGGCAGCGGCAAAAGTAAAATATTGCGCGAGCTGGATACCATGCGCGGCTGGAAGTATGTGGATAGCCGGACTTTGCTGGATAGCGATTTTATGGAGTTGCCGCCTAAAGCACGCTCTGCGGAAGCAGCAGCGGTTATTGGACGGGAATTGGAAAACCAGGGCGCCAAAGTGATTTTGCTGGACAATATCCAAGTGCTGTTTACGCCGTTGTTGAAATTGGAGCCACTGGAATTATTGAAAAACCTCAGCCGAAAACAGACAATTGTGGCGGCTTGGCCGGGCGACTATGACGAAGGCCGCTTGAGCATTGCCCGGAGCCCTGGTGAGATCGTGGAATACTCGGCCGAAGGGATGCAGATCATTCAAATCAGCTGACTAACAGCATTTTTGAACTCTCGAATCATGTAATGATTAAACACGGGAGGTTATGCTATGGGAAAAAAAGTGAGTCGGGTAGGCGTGTTGACGGGTGGTGGCGATTGCCCTGGGTTGAATGCAGTGATTCGCGGTGTGGTAAAAACCGCACTAGGGCAGGGAATTCAGGTTTGGGGGATACAAAATGGTTTTGGCGGTCTGGTGGAAAATCAGATTATTGAAATGACGGACCGGACTGTTTCGGGTATTTTGCCTCGGGGTGGCACTATTTTGGGAACCACTAACCGGGATAATCCTTTCCACTACCCGGTGGAAAAGAATGGGGAAACGGTCTATGAAGACCGTTCCGGCCAGGCGATTGACAATATTCGCAAATTAGGTGTCGAGGCGTTGGTGGTGATTGGCGGCGATGGCAGCCTGGCTATTGCTGATATGATCAATGAAGCGGGTTTGCCGGTGGTGGCGGTACCTAAAACCATTGACAATGACATTCCGGCCACGGAGCGGACGTTTGGCTTTGATACGGCGGTGATGGTGGCAACAGAAGCTTTGGACCGCCTGCACACCACGGCAGAATCGCACCACCGGGTGATGGTCCTGGAAGTAATGGGACGATACGCCGGGTGGATTGCTCTTCATGCGGGTATTGCCGGAGGAGCGCATGTGATTTTACTGCCGGAGCTTCCTTATAAAATGGAAGGCGTAGTCAGAGCGATCGAACAGCGGGCGCAAACAGGGCGCCATTTTAGTATTATTGTGATTTCTGAAGGTGCCTTTCCACTGGGAGGAGAAATTTCAGTGGGGCGTATAGTGGAAGGCAGCCATGAAAAAATCCGTTTGGGCGGCGCCGGAGAAAAATTGACCAGGGAGATCGAACAAATGACCGGAATTGAATCGCGGTGTACTGTACTGGGGCATTTGCAGCGAGGTGGAACGCCGACTGCGTATGACCGAATCTTGTCAACCCGTTATGGCGTGGAAGCGGCGCAATGTGTGATTGAGGGGCAGTTTGGCTGCATGGTTGCGCTGCAGAAAAATAACATTATCCGGATTCCCATTAAATATGTTGCTGGTAAAACGAATAATGTGCCGGTGGATCATGAACTGGTACTGGCCGCACGGGCCATTGGTGTTTCTTTTGGTGACTGCTTATAATCCACCGGTTGATGAATATGCTTGTAGCGAAGGTGTGAAGAAGACGGGAGGGGTTTGCTGATGACCATGATCTCGACGACACAAAATACCATCGCCATTCTTTGTGCGGGTGGGCCTGCACCGGGAATTAACAGCGTAATCAGTTCAATTACTGTAGCGGCACGGAAACATGGCTGGGAAGTCATCGGTATTTATGACGGATTTTCCTGGCTGGCCAAAGGAGAAAAAAATGTAGTGCCCCTGACTGTGGATATGGTTAGCCGGATCTATCTTGACGGCGGCAGTACCTTGCGAATGTCGCGGTTCAATCCGACGAAAAATGAAGTGCACTTGCGAAACGTAATCAACACATTAAGCGGTCTGGGGGTTTCTCACCTTGTAACCATTGGCGGTGATGATACGGCGTATTCAGCCTATCGGCTGGCGGAATATGCAGAAACGCAGATGGGCTTGGTTTTGCATGTGGTACATGTACCCAAAACCATTGACAATGATCTGCCGTTGCCGGAAGGTGTTCCTACTTTCGGTTTTGAAACAGCCCGTTCCCTGGGGGCGCGTATTGTGGCGAATTTGGCGGAAGATGCCAAAACGACCGGCCGGTGGTTTTTTATTACGGCCATGGGGCGAACGGCAGGGCATCTGGCGCTGGGAATGGGAAAAAGTGCCGGAGCAACGATTATTGTCATCCCGGAGGAATTTTCCACACCCACGATTCGCTTACGGCATTTAGTGGATATTTTGTGCGGGGCTATTATTAAACGGTTGGCTGCCGGACGGGGACATGGGGTCGCGGTCATTGCCGAAGGTCTGATCGAGAAGATTGATAAGGTAGATTTTGAAGACCTCACTGGTGTGGAACGGGATGAACATGGTCATATTCGCTATTCGGAAATCGATTTTAGTGATGTGGTGCGGCGGGCAGTATTGAAGGAATTGGGACGTCTCGGCATTACGATGACGATTGTGGACAAAGAAATTGGCTATGAAGTCCGGTGCGAGCAACCCAATGCTTTTGATATTGAATATACCAGGAACCTGGGCTTTGGCGCGTTTGATTTTTTGCGCAACGGTGGATCGGATGCAATGATTACGGTACAAAACAATCAGATTGTGCCGTTGCCATTTAACGAAATTTTAGACTCGCGTACGGGAAAAACCCAGGTACGGATGGTGAACGTAAATTCTATCCAGTATCGAATTGCGCGGGAATATATGATCAGGTTGGAAGCGGATGATTTTCTTTCGCCGGTGAATTTGGCGAAGCTGGCGGCTATTTGTAATTTGGCACCGGAAGAGTTTCGTCATCGCTTCGAATACATGACGCTGACCGGGGAGTGAAAATAAGCGGATAATGTGTTGCGCCGGAAGGAAAATTGGTGTGCAATATAAAAAAGGAACAGGAAACCGTCTGACATTAAAGATGGTTTCCTGTTTTATGTTTTTGGGGATATAATATCTGGAGGTGATTTTATGAAAAAAGACCAGCGGTTTCATTTTTGTCCCCGTTGTGGTGCTCGTTTGGTATATCGGCCGGTGAAGGACCAGCAACGGTTAGTTTGTAATGCTTGTGCCAAAATTTTTTATGAAAACCCAGTGGTGGGAGTCGCGGCGATTGTCATGAAAACAATAAGCGGTGTGCCAACTCTTTTGCTGGGACGACGCAGCGAGGATTCGTCATACGGCGGCTTGTGGTGTATTCCTTGCGGTTACGTGGAATACGACGAAGATGTATATGCGGCGGTAAAACGCGAGCTTTTTGAAGAGACGGGTTTAGAAATTGAGGTCGACCGTGTATACACCGTGCTGTCGAATTTTCATAATCCGGCATCCCATACGGTGGGTATTTGGTTTATGGCAAGAGCGACAGGCGGCTGTTTGAACGCCGGTGACGATTTGGACAGGGTGGCTTATTTTCCGTTGGATCAATTGCCGCCACTGGCGTTTCCTACAGATGTCCAGGTGACGGACCAACTGCGTCGTGCGAACGCTGACAATAAATGAAGCAGAAAAAGATGTGAGTTTCATGCGCGAAGATATGATTGCTGTGCTTGTGGGAATCGGAGAAAGTGTAACTTTTTTTGTTGGTTTCTTCTCCTGAATATACAATTTTTACGGGGTTATTAAGCATTTTTTATGGGGGCTTATTATTAATACTCTTTACAAACGTTAGAGGCTGTGGTATCATTAGATTCCGTCAGGCGGCATGACAATGGCGCGGATGATGAAAAATTTAACGAGAAAAACAAAAAGAGTATTGACAGTGAGCACTGGATGTTATATAATACATTTTGTCACTGAGAGACAGTGCCGATGAATGGCAAGCTCGCTGGCGTAGCTCAATTGGTAGAGCAGCTGACTTGTAATCAGCAGGTTGGGGGTTCAATTCCTCTCGCCAGCTCCATAACAACATACGGAGGGGTTCCCGAGTGGCTAAAGGGAGCAGACTGTAAATCTGCCGGCTCTGCCTTCGCTGGTTCGAATCCAGCCCCCTCCACCAAATCACCGCGGGGTGGAGCAGTTGGTAGCTCGTCGGGCTCATAACCCGAAGGTCACAGGTTCAAGTCCTGTCCCCGCAACCATATTAATTCGCTGGTGTAGCTCAGTCGGTAGAGCGTATCCTTGGTAAGGATAAGGTCACCGGTTCAATCCCGGTCATCAGCTCCATTATTCTGGCGGCGTAGCTCAGTTGGCTAGAGCATGCGGTTCATACCCGCAGTGTCCGCGGTTCAAATCCGTGCGCCGCCACCATAAAGTTTTACAAGCTGTTTGCTTGGACAAAAGAATGGTCGGAAGATTAAAGACCCTGTTACAGGGTCTTTTCTTTATTCGTGGATAAAAAAACATACCGATGTGATTGTCTTGGCGTTTTCTCAATAGTCGTAGCAGGAATTTCAACAGGAAGATCGAAATAGGCAGAGTAACGAAACTGATACGTTTGTAAGGGGGAACTGAAAAAAATGGCAAAGAAAAAGTTTGAAAGAAACAAACCGCATGTAAACATTGGCACCATCGGACACGTTGACCACGGCAAAACGTCGTTGACGGCGGCAATCACCCTGACCCTGTCGAAAAGCGGCGGCGCTGAATTCGTTGC
>DATMYQ010000091.1:0-9016 GCA_035560935.1 Patescibacteria group bacterium
GTATCTTTCATAATATTAAATCATTTTCGTTGTTGTCGATTTATGGTAAAATATATCATAAGCGATCACCGATAGAAATACACTCGGCAACAACAATAGGTTAATATTGGCGAAGGAGGCTGCCCGTACAAATATTGCGGGCAATAATGCGATGAAAACAGCGGAAGCCGTCCTTTTTGTCGATGACGAAGTGAATATTCTTAGTGCCATGCGCCGCATCGTGATGGAGGAAGAGTTCAAAGCCCACTTTGCCGGCAGCGGGGCGGAAGCGTTAAAAATTTTGGAAGAACATTCCATCGCAGTGATCATTACCGATATGCGGATGCCTGGTATGGACGGGCTGAAGCTGCTCAGAATTGTCCGGGAAAAATATCCCGATACCGTGCGGGTGGTACTGTCCGGTTATACGCAGCTGGCACAAGTGCTGGCGACGGTAAACACCGCAGACATTTTTCGTTTTATCACCAAACCCTGGAACGCGGAGACCGATATACTGGGCGTCATTCACGCCGCACTGGAATACCACCGCCTGCTGACCGCCAAATCCACGTTTCAGCAAACATTAAAAAAGCGCAACGATGCCTATCAAAAAGTACTCAAAGAGCTGGAAAGCAAATTGTCCTCCCTGGAACGAAGCCTGCAGCAAATTAAGGGCATCAGTGATTTGCAGTTGCTGGCTGTGCAGGGCAACCAAGCAGCTATGCACAACGCGTTGACCCATTTCCTGGCAGCTTATCTGGACGCTCAGACACAACCGGCCTACTTTGAACCTCCGGCGCTGTTGGAAGAACTGCAAACCTTTCTGACGGGGCTGGCTCCCTATGCAACACTGGAAGCTAATTGTACGGAATCCCGTTCGTCCCGTCTGGCGGCGCCGATCGCTCTGCTGCAACTGATCCTGAAAGCCGCGACGCAAACGGTTGCTCCCGAGTTGTCACCCACCAATCTGCAGTTGTTTATCGGACGTCTTAATATGACGGCCTATGTGCTTTCCTTCCAGTTGTCCTTCACCGAAACCCAAGGTTATACTTTCATCCTTCGCAGCCATGATCTGCGGTTGGATTTTTTGAAGATGCTTCAGTCCATCTGTCAAGAAGTTTTCCATGGCCACCTTCATATCAACCGTAATCCGGAACAATATCTCTTCCACCTGGAAGTGCCGGTAGAATACACAAAGCCTTAACAGCAACGACACCGTCTCCGTGAAAAACCGCAAACGTTTGGGGAGACAGTGAACCATACTCTGCAGTACATGCTAAAAGACCGCCCGCGCCATGCGCGGACGGTCTTTTAGCATGTGGTATTTCTTATAGTTTCCCCGCCGGTAAGCGGGAAACGTCTCCCCGAACCGGGATCCATTGTCCTGCCAGCCAGGCTTTCAGCAAGCGCAGCCGGAATTCCAGCAGACCGCAGCGCGGCCGGGGCACATTGACCCGCCGTAAGGTATAGGGATTGGCACCGACGGGATTTACGCCGCTGACACCGGCGCAGCCGCCCCGGTAACCGGTTTCCTGCATGGCAGCGACCACTCCGTAATCCACGCTGCCAAAGGGATAGGCCAAAAACGACACCGTGGTTCCCAGACCGGTCTCCAGCACCGCTTTGGACCGCGCCAGTTCCCGGCGGCAGTCTTCCGGTTCCAGATTTTCCAGCAAAACATGGCTAAACGTATGGGAACCGATCTCACCACCACCCGCCTGCCACTGCCGCAGCTGCTCCCAATTCATATAGCCGGGATTGCCCACGTCACCGGCCACCACGAACACGGTGGCCTTCATGCCATAGCGCTGCAATATTGGCAGTGCGGTCGTCAAATTATCCTCATAGCCGTCATCAAAGGTGATCACCAAAGGTTTGGCCGGCAATGCGCCCTGCCCGGACCAGTCGTCGAACAGTTCCGCCAGTGAAGCCGTCTGGTATCCTTGTGCCGCCAAATATTGCAGTTGCTTTTCAAATTCTGCCGGATCAATGGCAAACGCTTCTTCCGGATCCGTGTTGAGAGAATGGTAGGCCAGAATCACCGCACCGTCACGCGAATACGCCAAACCTCCCGAAGCCAGCAACAATATCAGCAGCATACCCAGACCCCAACATACTATTTTTTTCTTTTTCTCCGACTTGCCCATCACTCTTTACAGCCCTCATCTTTTTCTGTGTCTTTTTGATGCTTCGCCGGCAACGCCGCCGCAATCTCCGTCAGTTTGCGCAAACGGTGGTTTATGCCGGATTTCCCCGGGCGACCGCCCATCAGCGCGGCCAGTTCTGTCAGGGTAGCCTCCGGATACGCCAGCCGTACCTCGGCAACCTCACGTAAAGAACGCGGCAGTCCCTGTAACCCATGCGCCGCGTCAATAATCGCCCGGATGCTCTCCACCTGCCGGACGGCGGCGTTGACCGTTTTCTGCAGGTTCGCCGTCTCGCAGTTCACCAGCCGGTTGACCTGGTTGCGCATCTCTTTGACCACCCGGACATTCTCAAAGGTCAAAAGGCCGTTGTGGGCGCCGATAATCTGCAAAAAGCGGGTAATGGCATCGCCGTCTTTCAGATAAACCACGTATAGCTCTTTACGGTCCGTCAGTCCGGCGGACAGTTGAAAAGATTTCATCTGCCGCACCAACCCCCGGGCCGTGTCATAATTGCCGGTAACCAGTTCCAAGTGATAGGATCCTTCCGGGCGGTTCACCGAACCACAGGCCAGAAACGCACCCCGCAGGTACGCTTTCCGGCAACAGGCTTTGCGCAATACTCCCTGGTCCGGGGCCACATGCAGACGGCCTTCACTTAGAATTCCCAAAACCGCCAGTAATTCCGCGGCAGCCGGGCTGGGCGGCACTTTTAAATGGTAGCTGTTATTCTTTTTCAGCCGCCGGCCCCGGGTCACCACCACTTCCGGTTTCAGTTGAAACCCCCGTTTGATCAGGCTCAGTACCTTGCGGGCCACGGCGGCGTTTTCACTGGTAAAGCTAATCCCCAAACTGCGGGGACCACCGATCAGGATGGTTCCTCCCATGCGCAGCAACGCCGCCAGCTCGGCGGCAGTGCAGCAACCGGGTCCGTCGCTCAGCCGGGCCAGTTCATTTTTCACTTCCGCTGCAAACGACAATGAGCCTCAGTCCTTTTGTCCCCGATTTTTCTTATCGCCGATCAGATAATAGTCCAGCAGCCGTACGCTTTCCGCCGAATGCACCCCTAAATTGTGGACCATCGACACAATGGTCCGGGACAGACTGACGGGATCGTGGCGAACCAGGTTGGTTTCGCTGATCACATCCGCCCGCACCGCCCGCACCCCCAACGCTTCAATCGCGTTGATGTCCGCTTCCACCGGATACGCATTCTGACGGGCGTAAACGTCCCGCAGTTCCGGCGCCACCGGCTGTACATTGACCAGCGCATAGTCAATACAGCCCGGTCCCGCATGGTCCAAAATGGCCCGGATGTGATCGGCGGCGGTATAGCCGTCCGTCTCTCCCGGCTGGGTCATCACGTTGCAGATATAGATCCGCACCGCTTTCGTCTGACGCAGCGCCTCCGCCACACCCTCCACCAGCAGATTGGGGATTACACTGGTATACAAACTGCCCGGTCCCAAAATCACGGCATCAGCATCCCGGATCGCTTCCAATACACCGCTGGCGGGTGCAGCATGATCCGGGTGCAGCAAAACCTTCCGGATGCGTTGTCCCGACAAAGGAATCTGCGATTCCCCTTCCACTACCGATCCATCTTCCATTTCCGCCACCAGCAGCAGCCGCTGTGCCGAAGACGGCAATACCCGGCCCCGCACCCGCAAAACCTTGCTGGATTCTTTCAGCGCCTTTTCCACGTCTCCCAGCACTTCGCTCATCGCGGCAATAAAGAGATTGCCAAAATTGTGCCCGGCCAGTTGACCGGTGCCGCCAAAACGGTGTTGAAACAATTTTTCCATCAATGGCTCGGTATCGGCCAGCGCCACCAGGCAGTTGCGCAGATCCCCCGGCGGAATCATCCCCAGATCCTGGCGCAAGCGCCCGGAGGAACCGCCGTCATCGGCCACTGTTACAATCGCGGTGATGTTGCTGGTCACGCTTTTAATGCCCCGCAGCAACACCGACAGGCCGGTACCACCACCAATAACGGTAATGGCCGCCCCCCGGCTCAATTTGCGCTTTTCAAAAATAATATCCACCAGTTTTTCCGAACTCTCCGGCAACAGGGCGCTGATGACGGAACGGATAATCTTGCGGATGGCCCACAGCATGGTGGCCAATCCCAACAAAAACATTCCGCTGCCGGCAATAGCCGTCACTGCGGAATAATAACGTCCGGTGGTCAGGTAGGTCAGACGAAAAATCGCTTCCTCCATCACGCCGATGAATTTATAGTTGAAGACAATGGCCAGCCCCAGACTGGCGACCATGACGCCGACAGAAAAGAGGAGCAACCAGCGTTTAAACCGCATCCCCGGATACAGCCATTTCAGCAAATGCATGATTTCGTCTCCATTTATGTTGTTGCTTGCGCCGGCAGCGCTTCCCGATTGTTATGCCGGACATCCCGGTGCTCTACGTTCACTTTGTATCCTTTACTGCGCAAACCTT
The DNA here is from genome assembly GCA_035560935.1 of Patescibacteria group bacterium. Taxonomy (GTDB): domain Bacteria; phylum Bacillota; class Negativicutes; order Sporomusales; family Sporomusaceae; genus DATMYQ01. Next base: position 4,581 of record DATMYQ010000091.1, read on the forward strand.
CAAACACTTTCTCCGCCACAAACACGGAGCGGTGCATTCCGCCGGTACAACCCACAGCAATCACCAACTGGCTTTTCCCCTCTTTGATAAACAACGGCACCAAAAAGTCCACCAGGTTCGTCAGTTTCTCCATAAAATGACGGGTGACCGGCCATTTCCAAATGTATTCCGCCACCGCTTCCTCCTGCCCGCTGTGATGCCGCAGCGATTCCACATAAAACGGATTGGGCAGGAACCGGACGTCAAACACCATGTCCGCATCCAGCGGCATCCCGTATTTGAAGCCAAACGACACCACAGTGATGGTCATCCGGGCCTGTTCCCGCTCGCCGGAAAACAGCCCGGTGATTTTTTCCCGAAGCGCCGTGGTGGACAGTTCCGATGTATCGATGATATGGGTAGCCCGTCCCCGGATATGCTCCAGCCGGTCCCGCTCACTGGAAATACCGTCACTGATCCGGCTATTGGGCGCCAGCGGGTGCCGGCGCCGGGTCTCTTTATAACGGCGGATCAGCGTGGCGTCAGAGGCTTCAAGAAAAACTACTTCATACACGTATCCCTGTTTTTCCATTTCCTCCAGCACATGTACCAGCGTGTCGAAAAACTCCCCGCCCCGGATATCCACTACCAGCGCAATCCGGGAAACTTTACCGTCGGACTGGGAGCACAGCTCGGCAAATTTGGGAATCAACGCCGGCGGTAAATTGTCCACGCAAAAATAGCCCAGATCTTCCAGACAACGGACCACCTGCGTTTTGCCCGCTCCTGACATGCCGGTGATAATCACCAGGCGAAATTCTTCCATCATCGTTCTCACCCCCCAGCTAGCAGCGATTACTCCGCCGGCCCAAATGTTCCATTATTTTCGCCGTGGAAGTGTTCAGCACCTGATCTGCCGAAATGTCATTATCCTGCAGCAACTGTACTGCGGCGCCAAAATCTCCCACGTTGTAAGCAAAATGACTGTCCGATCCCAGAATCATTTTGGCCCCGAACCGTTTGGCCAAGGACGCAATATGATCACAATGGGGGCGGCTCCCCTGGCGGCTGATCGTCAACGAACTGTTGTTAATTTCCAGCGCCACACCATATTCCGCCACCGCCCGAACGATGATTTCCTCGTTTACCGGAAATTCCGGATTTCCCGGATGTACGATGATATCCACCCAGGGATTTTTGATCGCGTTGACCATCATTTCTGTATTTTCTTCTATCGTCCCATACGGGGAACAGATCGTGTGCAGTCCGGCCGCAACGACGTCCAGGCGGCATATCCGGAAATCATCCAGATCCAGTTTTCCCTGACGATCGATAACGTTGGCTTCAATGCCTTTTAAGATCCGGACGCCAAACAATTCGGCCGGAATCGCCAGTTGATTGCCAAAATGGTATGCGTGCGGCGCTCCCGGCATCGTCGGTCCATGATCCGTCAGGGCGATCATTTTCAGGCCTTTGTCCGCGGCGGCCCGGGCAATTTCCAATACGGTACTGTATGCGTGGCCGCTGGCCAGCGTGTGAATATGCAAATCCGCTACGAAATTCATGCGCCTCCCCCTTTGCCATGACCTATTTTATTGTACATAACACTGCTCGATTATGCAAACCTTGCCGTATCCTGCCGTAGCACATACTGCTCCACCACAGCGGCAATACCGTCCTCATCGTTGCTGGCCGTGACCAGACGGGCGGCCGCCTTGGCGGAATCCCGGGCGTTACCCATCGCCACTCCCCAGCCGGCGTAACGGAGCATTTCCAGGTCATTACCACTGTCACCAAACGCCATTACCTGCTGGCGGTCAATGCCCAGCCGCTCCGCCAGACGGGCCAGTGCCACGCCCTTGTTCACCGCCGGATCGGTGATTTCCAAATAAGTGGGTTTGGAGCGGGCAATGTTCAGCGTTCCGTTAAAATGTTGCCGGAACAGCTCCTGCATCCGGGCTATTTCCTCGGCTTCTGCCATCGCCAGCATTTTGGTCGGCGCCTGATCCAGCTCATACAGGCTGTCACCCACCACGGTGGCCTCCACTCCGGACAGTTGCGAATAATAGCGGGCGTATTTGTCCATTTCCCGGACATACAACTGATCGTTAACATAACTTTGCACGTACCAGCCGTTCTGCCGGCAAAGTCGCAACACTTCTTTCGCTTTTTCCAGCGGCACGGGACCGTGAAAATCCACTTCTCCCGTCAGCGGTGACTTAATCAACGCCCCGTTATAGGTAATCAGCGGAACCTCCAGTCCCAGGCTGTGGGCATACGGCAATGCCGACCGAAACATTCGGCCGGTGGCGATGGTCACCGCCACGCCCTGCGCCCGGGCCTGCATCAGCGCTTCCCTCGTCCGGGGTGAAATTTCCAGTTGACTGTTTAGTAAAGTATCGTCCATATCCATCGCAATTAAACGTATGGTATCCTGTTGTGTCGTGTAATGCATTCCTGATAGTTCTCCTTATCTTTCCCTACATCCAATGTGTTGATTATTTTTCTTCCCAGCCTTCCAGCAACAGCAGCGCCTGTTTCATTTCCAGTCCCCCGCCAAAACCTGTCAGGGCGCCACCGGAGCCAATCACCCGGTGGCAGGGAATAACCAGCGGTGTCCGGTTGATATGCAACGCGCCGCCCACCGCCCGGGCCGCCCGGGGATAACCCACCTCCCGGGCTACCTGTCCGTAGGTGGCCACCGTGCCGGACGGAATGGCCTGCGTATGCCGCAACACCGCCGCCTGAAACGGCGTATAATGCCGCCAGTCCAGCGGAATACCGGAAAAATCCGCTGGAAAACCGCGAAAATATAATTGCAGTTCCTTTTCCAGCACCGCCGGCCATTCATCCTGCGGCTCCGCTGCTTCCCGCACGTCGACAACCTGAATATCGGCCAGTGCCGCCGCCGTATCTTCCCGGGGAAAACTCAATTCCCACAGCCCGGTTTCCGACCAGACCGAAGCAACGGTTCCCCAGTCCGTCTTCAGCAATGCCCGGGTTAATTCCACCGGCGGCCGCTTCACCAGAGCACCTCAGCGGGTACGTCACCGACATCCGCCACGCCGGTCAGGACCATGGCGGCCCGCAACTCCGCCGCCAGTTTATTCAGTACCAACGCCACACCGTCAGCACCGCCGCCAACGGCGCCCTGAGTCACAGGACGACCTACCAGGACCGCGTCCGCTCCTAATGCCAGCATCTTCAAAACGTCGACTCCGTTGCGGACACCACCGTCCACAAAAATCGTCAGCCGTCGATTCACAATTTCAGCGATATACGGTAAAACCTCGGCTGTTCCCGGGGTGTGATCCAACGCCCGGCCACCATGATTGGAAACCACAATGGCATCCACGCCGGCTTCCAGACAATTTTCCGCCTCATCCGGCGTCATAATGCCTTTAACAACAAAGGGAATACTCGTATGCTGGTTAATATAGCGCAAGTCGGCCACCGTTTTGGGTCCCACCGGCTGACCGGCATTGGTCATATTCACCAGCGCCGCCGCGTCAATATCAATGCCAAAAGCCGGTGCCCCGGCCCGGGCCGCCGTTTCCGCCAGTTCTATAATGCGATCGTTTTCCCGCGGTTTGATCACCGGAATTCCCAGTCCCGGCGCCGCCGCAAACGCCGCCAGCCCGGCGGCAAAGATACCCGGATTGGGGCCGTCGCCGGTCATACCGACCACTCCGGCCTGCCGGCAGCCCTGAATCACCGCAGCAGTGTATTCTTCTTCCGTTAGCGCCGCTTTCATATTCATCGCCGCGCCGCCGATCGGAGCGGCCAACACCGGAAACGTCAGATCCAGTCCCAACACCCGGCACCGCAATTGCGGTTGGCACACGTCATGAATCGTACGCAGGTTCAACCGTTTTTCCGCCAGTGCCTCCACATTGTTCCGAAAGGCGCTGCCCGTCCCCAATCCGCCCATACCGGGAACTTCCCCGGCGCAAACCCGTCCATCGCAGACGGGACAAAGCCGGCAGGCCCCGTCAAAGCGTTGCCGGGCCAGCTTTCTAACTTCCTGAATATCCATTATTGCACCCCCGCCCTTGTCCTCACAGCGGCAAACCATAACCGCCCTTTTCCTTTCAACATTCTGGACAAACAGAGAAAATCCTTTTTACCGCCGGATATTTTCTGCGGAGAGAAAAAGCTGTAAAGAAGGAAGACAATCTCTGTCGCGCGTCGGCACGGAAAAAATAATATCCCCCGGTCGACAAATGCCGCCAGGGGATGTTATGCGTCTTACAGTTGATCGAACTGATCCTTGCTAACGCCACAGATAGGGCAAACCCAATCTTCCGAAACATCCGCAAACGCGGTACCCGGTTGAACGCCGTGGTCCAGATCGCCTTCCGCCGGATCATAAATATAGCCGCACACCGAACATTTGTATTTCTCCACTGTTTTTTCCTCCTCGTATTATTCTCTTGTTTTAATAATCTATAGTTATT
>DATMYQ010000092.1:0-2858 GCA_035560935.1 Patescibacteria group bacterium
GTTTTATTGACATATATCAAAAGCAATAAAGTAATATGGAAGGGTGTGGTGGATTTGCAGGAAGGATCTTTGTTGGACGCGTTTGTTCGGGTGGCGGAACACATTCCCAAATTGGTCAGTGGCAAAATTGGTATCGTCGTGGCGGATCTGGAAAAAATGGTGGTTGTCAATGCGATTCCGGAACTGGCCGTGCAGGCGAAGACGGGAGACGCAATTAAAGCCGGTTCTGCCATTGAAAAAATCATTCGGGGAAAATGCCGGGTGGCCGTGGAAGTACCTAAAGAATTGTATGGCATTCCTTATTTTGCCGTTGGTTTGCCGATCATTGACGAAGGGGGCAAGGTTCAGGGCGCCGTGGTGATTCACGAGTCGCTGGAGCGTAAAGAAGTGCTGATGGAAGCGGCCCAGGGCCTGCAGCAGGCTACGGCCGGACTGGCGTCAGTTCTGCAGTCGGTATCCGGGCAAGCCATGGAAATGAGTGGCAGTGCCCAGGTGCTCAAGGAAATGACCGGTGAGACCAACCGTCAGGTGGGTGAGACGGATTCGGTGGTAGGCTTTATCAAAAACGTCGCCAGCCAGACTAATTTACTGGGATTGAATGCAGCCATTGAAGCGGCCCGGGTGGGTGATCTGGGCAGAGGGTTTGGCGTGGTGGCGGAAGAAGTGCGCAAACTGGCGATTAACAGCGCGGAATCGGCGGTCCAGATCACGGAAATTTTGCATAAAATCCAGATGGCGGTGCAAAATATTAGTACAGAAATCAATCAAATCGAGGCGGTTTCCGGCCAACAGGCCAATACATTGGAAAAATTGACCGGGCATAGTCAGGAATTGACGGCCATGGCGACCCGCTTGTCTACTTTTGCTGAAGAATTCTATAAAGCCGATGGAACGCACCACTAATATGGTTGAAGAGAGACAGGGATATAACTGTTTCAGATAGTGACGCCGGCGTTCCGTCATAGTCACCGGATGGAGGCGATGTGATGAACGGCTGGGTGGCGGTATGCGAGATTGAATTATGGATTCCGGCAGCGGAATCGCTCAAAGAAAAACGCCAGGTAGTAAGAAGTGTTGTGGAACGAATTCGCCAGCGCTGTGGCGCTTCCGCAGCGGAAACCGATTTCCAGGACGTCTGGCAACGGGCGGGAATTGTGGTTGCGGTGGTTTCCGGGCGGCGTGATGACCTGGATCAGCGGATCAATCATATCCGTAGGATTTTGGATCAAACCGGTGCCGCGGAAGTGAGGGAATTTTCCGTAGACTGGATTTAATGAGTGACTCGTTTGCCGGTCTAGGCTGGGAGGCTGTTGATGGAACAGGTAGGAACACGCTATGGAACCGAACCCGGCTCATTGCCCACAGAGTCGGTGTATCGGTTCGACCAACGAGGGCACCGGTTGATTTTGATGGAAGAGAAACCTGCGGCGGACCGGCTGCGTGAAGTGGAATCCGGCGCGGTGGAACTGGGGTTTTACGAAGATGGGCCGGTAATCTTTTTTCTGTTCCGGTTTGGTGAGAGTAAATGGAAAGAAACGCCCTTCTCCTGGCATCTGACGCCGCGAAAGCAACAAGCGCATCCGGACGAGGTAGCGGATGACCAGGTGCGAATACTATTGGTGGATTCTACCGATGGCCTGATCCGGGTGGTAAGAATGCTGTTGCCTTCGGAGGATTTTTGCCGCCGTCTGCGGCAGGCTTTGACCAAGCAGGCGACGGGCAGCTTTAACGGGCAATCTTACGCAAAACATTTAAACAGTGTGTGGAATCAACTGTCGGTGGAAGATATGGTGGAAAATGCTGACAGCCGCTGGCGAACTTCGGCGAAAGAATGAATCAATGGGCAGGATAATATGGCAGCATGATATGATAGAAAGGTAAGATATCGCGTAAAGGAGAATTTAAAATGAACGAGTTTCGCAATTGGCACAATGATGTATTAGGAGCCAAAGTAGTCGAAGCACTGCAGAAAAATAACTTTTCCGCCACCTATGTAAAAAACCGGCAGGAAGCCGCAGATCAAATTTTGGCAATGGTTCCGGCGGAAGCCGTGGTAGGTATGGGCGGTTCCTGGACTATGGGGGAAATTGGTATTGAAGGCCTGTTGGAAAAACGGGGGCATCGGATATTGAACCATAACAAGCCGGGATTGACTCCGGAAGAAGTGGCCGCCTGCCGGCAGCAGCAACTGACCTGTGACGTCTTTCTAAGTGGTACGAATGCGGTGACCGTAGATGGCCAGCTGGTGAATGTGGATGGTGTAGGCAACCGGGTAGCCGCCATGATTTACGGTCCGAAAAAAGTAATTATTGCCGTGGGCGCGAACAAGCTGGTGTCGGATTGTGAAGCTGCTGTACGCCGAATTGAAATGATTGCGGCGCCGATTAACAATAAACGACTGAACCGCCCAAATCCCTGCGTTGTTGCGGGTGAGTGCATGAATTGTCAGGGTCCGACCCGGATCTGTAATGTGACGACCATTATGCATAAGAAGCCGGCGCTGACCGATATTCACGTATTGATCATTGGTGAAGAGCTGGGTTTTTGATTGTAAGTGCGTTCTCCTGGCAGGAACAAAAAAACGTCGTGCAGATTCTGCACGGCGTTTTTTGATCAAAAGCTGAAAATGAATATTGACAAGAAAGGTAGCAGTATGATATTCTGTTTAAGCTGCCTCTAAAGCAGATAGGCCGCGAAAAAACGGCTGAAAGACAAAGAAAAAAGATGTTGACACGGAGCAACAAACCGTGATAACATATACAAGCTGTCGCAAGCGAGTGGCTGAAAGGCCGGACGGTGAAAACAGCAAAGTGTTCCTTGAAAACTAAACAATGTAAGGTTAAAAAAGCCAGATGTGC
>DATMYQ010000093.1:0-10055 GCA_035560935.1 Patescibacteria group bacterium
GCTGACGACTCACGAACCAGCGCCTTAAAAAATATATAGGTGCAAACCAGAACGACAGCCGCCGCTGCCAAAAACACGACACGAAAGCCATACCATTCCGCTATCACGCCTAATACGGCGCCGCCCAGGGCATTTCCCACATCACCGGCTCCGGAAAAAATGCTGAGAGCCGACCCTTTGTTAATCGGCGACACCCGCTGAATTAAATATCCCGCCAGCGTAGGATATATTGTGCCGAAACCGAAACCAATCAATATTCCCGCCACGCCAAAAGTCAGCGCTGTCGGTATCAGCGCCAGCAGCAAAACGCTGGCCGCATTCAATAAGCTGGCGTAAATAGCGGTCCATTCCTGTTTGAAATGGGTGGTCATATACTGAACTCCCATCCGGGCGCTAATCACCGCCACACTAAAGGCGGCAAAAAATACGCCGCTGTTATCGGATCCTTGATGCAACGCCAGCAACGGGACAAAAACGAAGGCCGTCCCCAGAGAAAAGTTGGACGCAAACAGGCATACCGACGGCACCAAAACCTTGGGTTGGGACAATATCACTCCGAAAGACACCCGTTTACCACTTTTGGCAACGGGTATGGGCCGGGAAGCGGTATACATCAAAATTCCGCCAGCTCCCAGTGTCAGCAGCCCAACCAGAACCAGCGAAGCAAACCCCCATAATCCGTAAAACCAGGGAGAACAGCTGGTTCCCAGCCCCAAACCAATCATGGTAAACAAGGAAAAAAAAGCCACCGCCGCAGTAACTTTGTCCATTGATTCCGCACCACTGGCAAAGGTGACCGCTCCCGTACCGTAAAAGGCCATCGCCACCCCCTGCATCAGACGCACCAACAGCAACGGCCAAAAACCCGTCGCCCATAAAAAAGCGGCCATTGCCGCCAGCGTCAGGCCCTGTCCCCAGAAAATCGTCAACCGGCTGCCCTGCTGGTCAACCATTTTGCCGGCATAAGGCCGAACCACCAGGGCCCCGAGGGATACCACCCCCATGGCCAGACCGATCTGCCCCTCCGACAATCCCTGCAATTTAAAGTAAACCGGCATCACCGGCGTCAGCAAATTCGTGCTGAACACTGTCAGCAACTGCACTAAAACGATGCAACGAAACTGTTCATTGCGCATTAAATCCAAAAAAACCGTCATCCTGATTACTCCCTATAAAGCACCGCTATCTATTTTTGTCCGTTTATTATACCACATGAATTCCGTCAAAGCTGTTTACCCGGCAACTAAAAATAATCATTATCCCGCAAAACCAGTCCATATGAAACGTGTGCTGCTGTTTAATATCAATTGGTCCTGGCAATAAATTCATTATTCGTCCCGACATTTTCCGGCAACACCATCCGGAACACTACCCCACCTGCCGGGGCATTGTCACAGGAAATTTTCCCCTGATAAAGTTGCGTCACGAGATTAAACACCACTGCCATGCCCAAGCCGGAGTATCCCTGGCTGCGCCGCGTGGTAAAAAATGGATTAAATACCCGGCTGAGTGTCTCGTTGTCCATCCCCTTGCCGTTATCGCTGTATAAAATAATAATGTTATCTTCTTCCGCCTCTACCCTAACAGTGATCTCACCATTTTGACCCGGTTCATAAGCATGAACCAGCGAATTAGTAAGCAAATTGCTCATAATCTGCCGTAACGCCCGGGGATATCCCCACAGCTTTATCGTTTCCGGGCAAACAAGCGTGATACGATGTCCTGGCTCGTGGATTTTTTCCCATAACATCCCGATCGTTTCTTCCAACAGTTCCTGCACGTTAAACCAATGCCCTTCTTCGCCCCTTTGTTCAATAGAAATTTCTTTAAAATTATTGATCAATGCCGCGGCCCGGTCCATATTGGTCCGCAGCATGCGGATGGCCTCTCCCTGCTCCGCCATATATTCATCCAGTTCCGTCCGGCGCAGACTGCCTTGCTGTATCCGTTCCTCCATATTTTTGTTGGCTTCTTCCATATGAGATCCCAGGGTAATGCAGACGCCTACCGGCGTATTCATTTCATGGGCCACTCCCGTCACCAGACGGGCCAGTGCCGCCACGTTCTCCGCCTGCAGCAGCGATTCTCTCGTTTCCTTCAACTGGTCATTCAGTTGCAGCAATTCATCATTGGTAGCCTGCATTTCTTCATTCATAGCGATCAGTTCCTCGTTCATGGCTGTCAGTTCCTGAGTACGCTGTTCTACTTTTTCTTCCAGATCTTCGGTATATCCCTTGAGCTTCTGTTCCATTTCTTTTCGTTTGGTCACATCAATGCCGATACCGGTAAAATACAGTTCCTCGCCGATACGCAAACTGACCGCGGTAAAATACATGGGAATCACCGTTCCGTCTTTTTTCTGCAAATCCGCCTCGGTAGTGGCAAAGCCCTCTTCCAGGCCGCGCTGTACCTCCCGCAGTATTCGCTGCTGGGTTTCCTCATCCCCCCGGTACCAGTCCAGCAACGTCATTTGCGCCATTTCTTCCGCCGAGTAGCCGGTCATCTCCTGATGCTGGCGATTCCAGCGAATCAGGTTTCCCTGATCATCGTACAGGTACAGGATTCCGGGAATACTGTCAAAAATGGCATCCGTAAATATCTTTTCCCGCCGCAGCGCTTCCGCCGCCTGCCGTTGCGCCGTTTCATCCCGCCAAATAAATACCGTATGCTTTTCCCCTCCAATATCCACCTGAGCTGCAGACAGCATACCGTAAAGAATCCGTCCGTCCTTGGTTTGCCAATGCGTTTCCTGCTCCCGTACTTCTTGATGATCGTGTAATAAATTCCAAATTCTTTCCCGTTCCTCGGACACACGCCACAGGCCAAAGTCACAGGAATTTTTGCCAATCACTTCACTCCGCCTATATCCCAGAACCCGGGTATACGCCTCGTTGATTTCCACATACAGCCAATCGCTGGTTTTCACCAAACCGATCACTTCGCTGCAGGAATGAAACGCTTTATAAAACACTTCCCGCGAAACTGCCAGCTCCGTTTGCGTCACTTGCAATTCGCTGACTTTTTCCTGTAAAACCGTTGTCTGCTCACTCACCCGGCGCCGCAGCGAGCGGTTCCATACCAGCACGACCAGCATAGCGGTCATGGCAATTGCCACTACCAGCAGTGCCGGTATCACGTATTCTTTTCTCTGCCAGACCGGTTCCATATCCAGATGGACCCATTTATGATAAATTTCTTTCTTTTCCGCTTCGGAAATCTGAGCCAGACCCTTCTCCAATATGCTCACCAGTTCCGGATAATCGCTGCGTACGCCCAATCCGCATCGATAAGCCCAGCCGGTTTCTCCCGCTACCCGCAAATTGGCGAGGCCTTCGCGTGAAATATGATATGACGCTACAGACAGGTCTGTCACCACTGCATCCGCTTCTCCCAGCGACAGCATGCGCAACGCCTCCCGGTCGCTGTCCACACCAGTCACCTCCAGTTGTGGCAACGATTCTTTCATTTGGAAATACGGATAATAATCCTTGACCGTAACAATTCTCCAACCTCGCATATTTGCCAGTTTGTCCGGAGCGGGTTTATCCGCACGGACAATCGTAACAATCGGCAATGTCACATAAGGGCTGGTCACTGCCAGGTACCGCCGTCGTTCCGGCAGATCGGAAACCGAGGTGATCAAATCCGCCCGCCGCTCCCGAACCACATCAATACTTTCGGCAAAGGATGCGGTTCGCACAATTTTAAAACGGATGTTTAATTTTTGCTCCAACAGGCGCAGATAGTCGGCAACCATTCCCTGATAATTATCCCATTCGTCAAAATAATCCAGCGGCGGCCATTCCGGACACGGCGCCACAACCAGCGTGCTGTCCCGCTCCGCCAGCCAATCGCGTTCCTTTGCCGTTAGTAAGTCCGCAGCCAGCCCCGTAACCGGCAGCAGTGCGATACTCCACAATAACCACACAATGATTTTTTTCCGTCCACTCGCCAGCCATCGACTGCGTCGTTTTTTGGTGATCATTGTCCAGCCCCCCCTGTACCAGTGATCTGACAGCGGTTCTGTTCTAAGGAAACACTGATTAATGCACATCACACGCAAAAAAAATCTTCTGTTTTGGCGATGCGTTCATTTAATCAGTGGTTCCCTAAGCGTTTTTTTCCATATCGTTTGCGCTTCCGGCTGCTTTCTCCCAGCAGACCACCCGGTTTCGCCCCTGATCCTTGGCATCGTAAAGGGCTTCGTCACTTCGTTGCAGCATCGCTTCCCAGGTGTCGCCGTCCTTCCTTTCGGTCAGTCCCATGCTAATCGTCACCTGCTCCACTTCGGGAAATTTGTGTCGTTCTATCAGACAACGCAATTTTTCTGCCAGTTTCGCCGCCTGTTCCTGCGCAGTGTGTGGCAAAATCAGCACAAATTCCTCGCCGCCCCAGCGCGCCAGTGAATCGGATATCCGAATATGTCTCTGTATCATTTGCACCAGTTCTTTGAGAACGGCATCGCCCGCCGGATGACCAAAGCGGTCATTAATCGCTTTAAAATGGTCCACATCCAACATCAAAAAAGCCAGTGGCTGCTTGTACCGCACGCTTTCGGCCACCGCCACCGCTGCCAGCTCTTCAAACCGCCGCCGGTTCCAGGCGCCGGTAAGCCGGTCTGTGGAAGCCAGACGTTCCAGTTCTTCATTGGCGATACGCAGACGACGGTTCGTCGACACATTATCCAGCGCCACCGAAGCCAGCACGGAATACTGCGCCAGCAGTTTCTGCTCATTAGGGGTGAGCGAAACCACTTCTTCCGTCCACGACACAACAAAAATACCCAAAACCCGTTCCTGGCGCTTCAACGGGTATACGATCATCGTGGTGATCGCCGCCAGCGATTCATGCTGAATTCGTTGCGGATAGCGGCGATAGTCGTCAATGTACACCGGCCCGCCCGTTGCCTGAACTTGCGACCATATTCCCTCTTTCTGGGCAACCAGCTCCCGGGGAATCTGCGTTCCGGTAAATTGTTGATACAGACCCAGGCCATAGCATACAGTCAAAAACTCCCCGTTGTCATCAAGCAGTTCCACGCTTCCGTCCGGCGCGCCCACCAGTTGGCAGGCATCTCTGACAATGATGCCAAACAGTTCTTCTTCCGAAGCGTAATTGCGGACCAAATGCCGGGTCGTGACATGCAGCGCGGAAAGTTGTCTGGCGTTTTTCACCACTTTGTCTTGCAACCGTTCCTGGGCTCTCGCACGCCAAAACAATAATCCGCAAAAAGCACTGATCATTAAAGAAAACAGCAAGAAAACGCCCCAATAAAGGACTTTATGATATTGATATGCTATCCAAAAATCCCGTTCGGAAATTCCAACACTGACCACCAGTGAATATTCCGGCACCGTCCGGAAATACTGCGTTCGCTCGATCCCATCGACCAAACTGATTGATTTTACACTCCCGGACGGCTGCCTTTGCGCCACGCTGATTAACGGGCTGGCGCTGATGTCCTGTCCATTGCTGAACAGGCGTTGATCCTGCCGTGCCCGGATGATACCGTCCTCGCCGGTCAACACCATCAGTTTGTCTTCGCCCAGTTCCATTTTCCAATAAATATCAGTAATAATATCCGGCCGGATCACCGCGTACACAATACCGCCAAAACGTCCATCCGGCCCAAATATGCGCCGGCTTAACACCAGATACCGGCTTTCCGGTAAGGGCCGGCTAACGTACATTCTGTCCTCGTCGTCCGTCTGGTGCACGGTGAAGTTTTCCCCTTCCAGCACCCGAACCGGAAAAACATGGCCGTGGGTCGGCGTAACCGCTCCCGCGGCATCCATAATTCCCGCCTGTACAAACAACGCTTCCTGATAAAAATATTGTGATAACAGTTTTTCCAGCAAATCATTTTGTGATGGGATCGAGTAAATCTCCCGTTTGGTCATTAATACCCGGTCAACATTTTTGAACACCCGATGAACGTGCTCCTGAAGCGCCTTGCTGATGTTGCTGCCTTCCCGGGTGATCCGCAGCATTTCCTCCGCCTGTTCATAATTGATTTGATGCAAAGTGGAAAATAACCCCACCCCAATGAGCAGGACTCCAAAGAGAATCACTAAGTATCCCAAATCCCCCCGGGATTTCCGCAAAAATTCCCTATCTGCGTTCCTGTCCATTGTTTCGGCTCTCCCTTCTTGCTGAAAACCGTTCTTTACTGTAGTACTTTCTGCTTCAAACCGGCTTTTCCTTCAGCCGCCATTTTGGAAAGAAAAATGCCCTTATCCGGGTTTACAGAAGGTTTTTGCCCCTGGCCGGCGAAATTATATTTGTTAATATATTCCGTGAACGGAATGGAGGGTGATCGGATGAAAAGCATCAAAGCCCAGTTGATGCTCGCAGTAACAGTCATCGTCGGCATCGGTCTCGGTTGCGTGATGCTTACCCTCTATCTGAGCAATGACCAATTGATCCGCACAAACCTGGAAGATAAATTTTTAAAGCAGTCTCAAATTTTGGCCAATGGTTTTGACATCCACATGCAACGGGAAAAAACTGTGATCACCTCTTTTATGAAGCAAGCCCAGCCTCAATACTACGAACTGGCCGGCGATATCGGCAAAGCACAACAGTTTGTTATAAAAATGCATCTGGACTTCCCTCAATGGAATCCGGTAACCTTTTTTCCCGATACCACGGGAAAAACTGCGATCACCAGCCTGATCGGCGTGGTCGACGCCTCCAAACTCGAATATGTTTCTTCCTTTCATCTCGGCCGGCCTTACTTTTCTGATCCCATCATTTCCATCGTTCATGGCGCTCCCATCGTTGTCGGAGTGGCCCCGATTGTCGTTAATGATAAGGTCGTAGGCGCTGTAACCGGCGGCATGCACCTGAACATTTTCACCCGCGACATCGCCGCGACAAAAATCGGCGAGCAGGGCTTTTGCATTCTGGTGTCTCCCAACGGTACCATTACCAGCCATCCCAACCCCGATTTTGTGTTGAAAAAGAAGCTCGCTGATTTGGGCAATCCCGCTTTAGTCGAAGCGTTTCACCGGATGAAAGGGAACCTGAGCGGTACCCTGATCACCGAAATCAACGGACAACCGCATCTGATCGCCTATACCCCCACCCTTGACGGCTGGGGAATTTTCGTCGCCAGCCCCACCGCTGTCGAATTCGCCGTCATTACCCGTTTGGGTTGGATGTTTCTGGCCCTGTTTGTCGCCGGCTGGCTGTTGACCATCCAGGTCATGAACCGGATCCTCAGCTATCGGTTTACCGGTCCGGTGGCACAACTGGCTGCGTCCATGCGGCGCTGGCCCCAGACAACGCCGGGAGCAAACGACGATCCGCAAGCTTCCCTGCCGCCGCTGGATCCGCTTGCCGTGGAACACTGGCCGCAGGAACTGCAGGCATTGCATATGTCGTACCAAAGTATGGCCGCGCAGATCCGTCAACAACTGGCAGCCATCCTGGCCGTCACCGAAAAATACACCAAAGCCTTTCGCCACTCCAGTGACGTCATCGGTCTGGTGCGTTCCCGGGATCAGTGTATTATTGAACTCAGCGACGCTTTTTTTTCTACCTTTTCCTACACCCGGGACGAGGTACTCCAGCATTCCTCTGAGGAATTCGGGCTATGGACCAATCCTGCCCAGCGTCAAAACATGTTTCAGGCATTATACCGCGGCGAGAAGGTCCAACGCCTGGAAACTCCCTGGCGTACCCGGTCCGGAGAAATCCGCCTGGGTTTGCTATCCGTTGAACTGATTAAGACGGAAGAGGAAGAATACAACCTGTTTTTATGGCAGGATATCACTGAACTGAAACGCTCCGAGCAGGCGTTGCTGCAAATGAACGCCGACCTGGAAGAAAAAGTGGAGCTGCGCACCCGGGAACTCTATTCCGCCAATATGGAACTGACGGCCATGAATGAGCAAATGATCGCCATGAACGAAACACTGGAGTATGCTAACGAAAAACTAAAAGAAGAAGTGGCAGAACGCCGGCGGGCCGAAGAAAACCTTTCCGAATCCAACCGCCAGCTTCAATTCACATTGGAACAATTGCGCCAGGCACAAGCCAAAATGATCGAAGCGGAAAAAATTTCTTCGCTGGGAAGCCTGGTAACCGGAATTGCCCATGAAATCAACACACCCCTGGGCAACTGTGTCACATTAGCCTCCCACCTTCATTTGGCCCTGCAAAACCTGTCTCTGGAAACAGGCAAAGAAATCCCGGAGACAACCCATAGTCAGCAATATCGGGATTATATTGAGGACAGCCGTGAAATTCTGCCGGTGCTAGTGACAAATTTATCCCAAACTGGCGAGCTCATTCGCAGTTTTCGCAACGTAGCCACCAGTCAAATCCAGGAAGACCGCCAATATTTCTACGTTGCCCCTTATTTGGACCAAGTTTTTATGGCTTTACAGCCTTCCCTGCGCAAAGCCCGTCTGCAATGGCGGATTGACTGCCCTGCCACCTTGCGCTGGGACAGTTATCCCGGCGCCCTGTCGCAAATCGTGACCCATTTAGTCATGAACTCCATTATGCATGGTTATGCGCCGGAAGAAGCCGGAACGATTGAGTGTAGCCTTCTTGAATCCGATGATGAGATCATCATGGAATATCGGGATGATGGCCGGGGCATGACTCCGGAGGTACTGTCCAAAGCATTTGATCCCTTTTTTACCACTAACCGAAGTACTGGCAGTGGTCTAGGCCTCTACACCGTTTACAATTTGGTAACACAAAAGCTGTCCGGCAGCATTACCTGTACCAGTTCTCCCGGTGCCGGCACAGTCTTTGTTCTACATGCCCCCCGGTTGCAGAAAAAACCATATGACCTCCCCCATTAGCTAATCTTGGGAAACCGCCGATTCGATACGAGCGTTCCCCCCGAAAACAGAAAGGATGTCGACAATGAACCTTACACCTCCGTCCGAATTAGAATCCCGCGCCCGCCGCCTGCAACAGTTGCTGGCGGCCCAACAGTTAGAGGGCGCACTCATCCTGCTGAACAGCGATCTGTTTTATTTCACCGGAACAGTGCAAAACTCGGTACTGTTTATCCCCACTGCCGGAACACCGGTCCTGATGGTGAAAAAGAGTCTTGCCCGGGCCCGTGAGGAATCGGCACTGCAACACATTGTTCCCTTAAAAAGTCCGAAGGAAATCCCGGATATTTTGGCTTCGTTCGGCCATTCTCCACTGAAATCCGTTGGTTTGGAACTGGATGTCCTGCCGGTCAACCAGTATGAATTCTATCGCAAGGTCTTTTCTAACGTCTCATTTACCGACGTTTCGCCGGCAATCAAAGAAATCCGTGCCGTCAAATCCGCTTACGAAATTGACCGCATCCGCCAGACGATGGCGGTCCTTGACCAAGCGTTTCAAACCGTGCCTGCTTTTCTGCGGGAAGGCATGACTGAACTGGAACTGGCGGCTCAATTCGAAGCTGAAATGCGGCGACGAGGCTATGCCGGCTGTAAAATGCGCTCTTTTAACCAGGACTTTTTTTCCGGCAATCTCTGTGCCGGCCCCAGTGGTTTCACCCCCAGTTTTTTTGACGGACCGGTAGGCGGCACCGGCCCCAGCCCGGCCCGGCCTCATGGCGCCGGTTGGAAAACCATCCGTCGTAACGAAATCGTTTACGTGGACTATGCCTGCGTTATTGACGGCTATACCGGGGATCAAACCCGCCTGTTCTGTCTCGGTGAACTTCCCGCTCATCTGACCAAAGCTTTCGACGACGCATTAAAACTGGAGGCTGCCGTCATTGCTGCGTTGAAACCCGGCACCCCAGCGGAAAATGCATATTTGTTGTCGCTCAAACTAGCCGCTGAAATGGGTTATCAGGATCATTTCATGGGCTATAAAGGCGACAGCGTCCGCTTTATCGGCCATGGTGTCGGCTTGGAGCTGGATGAACTGCCCATTTTGGCCAAGGGTCTTACCATGCCTTTGTTGCCGGGCATGACCTTTGCGCTGGAACCGAAATTCGTCTTCCCCGAAGGCGCCGTCGGCATCGAAAATACCTATCTGATGACAGACAATGGCCCGGAGCGCCTGAGCCTCACTCCCAACGATCTGTC
>DATMYQ010000094.1:0-10091 GCA_035560935.1 Patescibacteria group bacterium
AAATATGCATATACATATTGTCGAAACGTTAAAAGATTTGGGATTTTCCGAATATGAAGCCAAAGCATATCTTGCATTATTAGCCGAATCTCCGCTTAGCGGTTACGGAGTGGCCAAAAAATCAGGCGTACCCCGTTCAAAAATTTACGAAGTGCTAAATTCGCTGGTTGCCCGCGGGGATATTATGATGAGTCCCGGAAGCACATCACAGTATATTCCCTTATCCGCTACCAAACTAATCGCGCATAAGCGTGCCAAAACCGAACAGGCATTGAACCTGGCAGAAAGGCATTTGGAAAAATATGCCAAATCGCCTGATGACCGCTCAAATATCTGGAACATCACCGGCGACACGGCAATCATCAACAAAGTAAAAGACTGCATTGCCACTGCCCAACATCGAATTCTAATAGAAATATGGGAACAAGACTTCTTTCACTTAAAAGAAGATTTGCTCGCTGCATCCCAGCGGGATGTATCGGTTACCATAATTTCATATGGTCATCTCACTGCTGATTTTGCTACCGTATATTATCACGACATGAGCCAGGAAATTACCGATGAATACGGCGGCCGCTGGTTAGTATTCAGTGCCGATGACCAAGAGGTCGTAGCGGGCGTTTTGTCGCTGAAGCAGGACAGCCGCGCAGCCTGGACCATGCATCCCGGATTGGTCATGCCGATTACAGAAGTGATGATCCACGATCTCTATATCCTGGAAATCATGAACGAATTCAGAGCAACACTGGAAGCTAAGTTCGGAAAAAACCTTATTGATTTGCGCCACAAATTTTCGTTTAACGAGGATTTAAAGAAACATTATATATGACGAAAGCGCCTGCCCCCGCGCAACCCGACGCCGCCGCTCTTGCTCCTGTTGCCCCCTTCCCCAAGCGACCTTACACAGGCATCATTGCAGCAGGACGGACAATCAAAAGAAAGATTGAATCCCGGTCCATTTTATTGCATAATATAAAAAGTGCCGCAGGATAAGTGCCTTCTATCAGATTTTAATAAATAAGGAAAAGGGTTCAATCGTGATGCTAAAAACAAACAACGTTCTGGGCTTGTTTCTCCTCTTACTTTTTTTGATGAACACGCTGGGATGTTCCTCTACCAACCTATTCAGCGCAAAACCTTATAAAGAAACTCAGTTTCTAATGGATACCATCATCGAAATTACCGCCTATGGCCCCAATGCGGAACCTGCCGTCAAAGCAGCGTTTGATGAATTCAAACGCATTCAAATCGTGAGTGACCGTTATAATCCCGACAGCCAGGTATCGAAAATTAACCAAATGGCCGGCCTAGCGCCTGTCGTAGTGGACCCGGATATCATCAAAATGGTCAACGATTCTATTGATGTTTCTCAAAAAACGGACGGGGCGTTTGATATATCTATCGGCGCACTGACCGAACTTTGGGGAGTCGGCCACAAGGGAGACTATGTTCCAACGCCGGAAGAAATCCAAAGTATTTTACCGTTGGTTGACTATCGTCTGATTCAAGTTGATCCCTTGGCACGAACGATTTTTCTGCCAAAGCCAGGAATGAGACTGGATTTGGGCGGCGTAGCCAAAGATTATGCCATGACCAAGGCTACCCATGTTCTAAAGCAGCATGGCATCAAATCCGCATTGCTGAATGCCGGCGGTGATATTCAGGTGATCGGAACCAAACCGGATACTACCGCATGGCGGATCGGCATACAGGACCCGCGAAACTCCGACAATATCGCCGCCAAAATTTCTCTCCGGCCCTGGAATACTTTGCAGACTTCCGGCGATTATCAGCGCTTTTTTATTAAGGACGGAACACGCTACGCCCACATCATTGACCCTAAAACCGGTAAGCAGCCGACGGAAATCGCCAGCGTGACGCTGGTTTATCAGGATACCGATCAATATGATGTAGCCAGTTCCGGTTTTCTCGTTTTGGGCTTGGAAAAAGGCATGGCAGCGCTGCAAAATTTTCCGGGAGTGGAGGCCGTTTTTATTACAACGGAGGGAAAAATCATTACCTCGCCTGGATTACAAGGTACAGTAGAGTTGAAATGAACAACTTGCAATAACGTATTGACTTTAAGTGCACTCGAAGGTGTATGATAACTATGTCCATTGATAATTTTCGAAAAACATTAGCGATAACA
The DNA here is from genome assembly GCA_035560935.1 of Patescibacteria group bacterium. GTDB lineage: Bacteria > Bacillota > Negativicutes > Sporomusales > Sporomusaceae > DATMYQ01. The sequence continues at coordinate 2,150 of DATMYQ010000094.1, forward strand.
GGAGGAGGATATTATGGCAAAATCAAAAGTTTATTTTTCCAATTTGCGGGCCACTCCTAAAATGAATTTACTGCAAAAACTTGATCGCCTGGTAAAAAAGGCAGGTATTGAGAAAATTGATTTCAAGGACAAATTCACTGCCATTAAAATTCATTTTGGTGAACCGGGCAATCTGGCCTTTCTTCGGCCAAATTATTCTAAAGTGATTGCCGATATCGTGAAAAGTCTGGGTGGTAAAGTCTTCCTCACGGATTGCAACACGTTGTACGTCGGACGGCGTAAGGATGCGATTGAACACATGGATGCCGCCTATGAAAACGGCTATAATCCCTTTACCACCGGCTGCCAGATCATTATCGGCGATGGCTTAAAAGGAACGGACGAGGAATATGTTCCGGTTCCCGGCGGCGAATATGTCAAAGAGGCCAAAATTGGCCGTGCCATCATGGACGCGGATATTATCATCAGCCTAAGCCATTTTAAAGGGCATGAGCTTACCGGTTTTGGCGGCGCGTTAAAAAATCTTGGCATGGGCTGTGGCTCCCGCGCCGGAAAGATGGAAATGCATAGCGACGGCAAACCCAGCGTTCGGGCGAAAGCCTGCATAGGCTGTGGTGCCTGTGCTAAAATCTGCGCTCACAGCGCGATTCGCATTGATAAGAAAAAAGCGACGATTAACCAGGAAAAATGTACCGGCTGCGGTCGCTGCATCGGTACTTGCCAGCTAAATGCAATTGTCGCCGCCTGGGATGAGTCCAACGATATTCTCAACAAAAAAATGGCTGAGTATTCCCTGGCCGTATTGAATAATCGCCCGCATTTCCACATCAGCCTGGTAATAGACGTGTCGCCTTTTTGCGACTGCCATGCGGAAAATGATCTGCCGATTATCCCCGATATCGGTATGTTCGCCTCTTTTGATCCCGTTGCACTGGACATGGCCTGCGCGGATATGGCTAACCAGGCTCCGGTTATTTCCGGCAGCTATCTGGAAGAACAGGCAAAAAAGCAAGCCGGTAGCGCGGTGCAGGATCATTTCCACGCCACCCATCCGGAAACCAATTGGCTGGTATGCCTTGATCACGCTGAAAAAATTGGTATTGGCACAAAAAAATATGAACTGATCGAAATCTGACCCAACGTCTCATGTTTCTCTGACACGAGACACGGGTGAACTAACAGAAAGAAGACCGGCAACAGCCGGTCTTCTTTCTGTTAGGCATCAATACGTTTATGTTCAATACGTTCTATAGCTTCAAACGGGTTTTGATCCGTTCCACCGCTTCCGCAGTATTTTCCCGTTGCCCAAACGCCGTAAGCCGGAAGTAGCCCTGTCCGGCCGGTCCAAAGCCGGACCCGGGGGTACCGACGATATGCGTCTCATTCAGCAATTTGTCAAAGAAGGCCCAGGAGTCCAGCCCCTGTGGTGTTTTCAACCAGATATAGGGAGCATTGACACCGCCGTAGACCTCCAGGCCCAAACTCAACAAACCATCCCGGATGATTTTGGCGTTGGTCATATAATAGGCGATGGTTTCCTTGATCTGCTGCTGGCCGGCTTCCGTATAAATAGCCGCCGCTCCTTTTTGCACAATATACGGCGTACCGTTAAATTTGGTGCACTGACGCCGGTTCCAAAACTTGTTCAGTGAATGGGCTTCCCCCGAGGCGGTATAAGCCATCACGGTTTTCGGCACCACGGTATAGGCGCAGCGGGTGCCGGTAAAACCGGCGGTCTTGGAATAGGAGCGGAATTCGATGGCAACCTCTTTGGCCCCTTCTATCTCGTAAATGCTGTGAGGAATTCCCGGTTCCTGGATATACGCCGCATAGGCCGAATCAAACAGAATGATGGCGCCATTGGCCTTGGCATAATCTACCCACTGTTTCAGCTGTTCTTTGGTCAGCGTGGTGCCGGTGGGATTGTTGGGGCAGCATAAATAGATCAAATCCACTTTGTGCGCGGGAATTTGCGGCACAAAACGATTTTCCGCGTTGCAGACCAGGTACGTCACCTGTCCAAAACGTCCGTCGCTGCCCAACATACCGGTGCGCCCGGCCATGACGTTGGTATCCAGATATACCGGATACACCGGATCGGTAATCGCCACCGTGTTATTCACGCCAAAAATTTCCTGGATATTGCCGACGTCGCTCTTGGCGCCGTCGCTGATAAAGACCTCGTCTTCCGCCAGTTCCACGCCCAGCGGCGCATAATCATACTCTAACACTTTGCGGATCAGAAAATCGTAACCCTGCTCCGGGCCATAGCCCCGGAAAGTCGCCGCGTCCGCCATCTCATCCACCGCGGCGTGCAACCCCTGAATCACTGCCGGCGGCAGTGGTTTCGTCACATCGCCGATGCCGAGACGGATAATATTGGCCGAAGGATTTTGTTCCTTAAACTGGACAATTTTTTTTGCAATATCGCTAAACAGATAGCTGCCGGGAAGTTTTAAATAATTTTCATTGAGTAAAGCCATGAGTGAGCCCCTTTCCCTAGTTGTTTTCTTACGTTACCGATTAGTATACCACAACCTAGCGCTCAAACTCAATCTTCACTTCAAACATCCGGTTCCAGGGATGAGTGGCTTTGAGGCCCCGAACGTCAAAGCCGGGGAAATGGCCCGCCGCAAAGGCTTGCAGCCGTTCTGTCGTGGCCGCTTCCACTTCGGAGCGCACCGGATTCAGGTCCATCCAGTTGGCGCCTTTGGGAAAGACAACGTCCTTGCCTACCGTCTGGCGTACATTGGCCTGATAAGCCCATTCATCCAGCAGGCGAACCGTAAGCAGCCGCTTCCGGTCAGCGCTGGAAGTGGTTTCCGCCAATACACCCTCGGAAATAGCGTAACCGCAGGTATTGCTGGCAGTGTTCCAGCCGGCGTAGGCGGTCAGTTTTGCCAGCAGGTTCCGGCGGGACATTTCTTCCATCAGCGAATTGTCCGCGCCGTTGCCAAACGCCGCGTCCGCCAGCGTGACCGGTTTCCCCTGATTCAGGTACCCGGCCAGCTCATCCACGAAAATTTTGACCTCCGGTTTCAGCGCCGCCGTATTGGAGGCATCCGCTGCCTCTTTGGTCACGCCATTCAACGGTGTCCCCACCGCCATCACCAGATCAGCCCGCGAAGCATCCGGCACCCGGTAGCCGCCCAATGTCCAGATATTGCCGGCCACTGTTTCGCCAATCGTGTTGCTTTGATAGGAAGGCAGCGTTTTCGGTCCGGTGCCCGGTCCGAAAAACGGATACACAAACGGAATCCGGTACGTCAGATCATTAACAGACCGGGTCGACAGCAGCAGGCCCAGTTGGTCGGCACCGGAAAAATTCGCATAACGGTAACGGGGCAGATTGGACGTCATTTTTTCCATCTGGCGGACTTCCCGGTGAGATTGGCAATAAGGCCAGGAATCATCCCGCCCGATAATAAAATAGCGAAAAAGATCTTTCTCCGTCATTTCCAGCATCCGGATATTGGCCCGGAAGTTTTTCCCCCGCCGGTCCATCCAGTCTTTCAGGTCCGTTGCGGGAATGGCCGCGAGCAAAGCTGCCTGTTCCTGCTTTTCTTCCGCGCTTAACCCTTCCATTTCCGCCTTGTCCCAAAGTCCGGTTAAACGATAAATTTGGAATCCGTATTTTTCGTAATACAACGGCTCAGTACCACCGGCACTGTACTGGGGTGTCCGCATAATCGTAGAAAATCCGTACATGGGAATGTCCGGAAAACGCTGTTTAAATTCGCTAAAATGATTCAACCGTTGCGTCAGTACACTCTCTTCAATTTCATGGGTCCTGGATTGCACCAGTCCGCCGTACAGCAGGGAATCGGCCGCCAATACCGCCGCATCCGCCTGATTGGCATTGGCAAATACCCACTCCCAAAGTTTGTCCGCATCACCGGATTTCCCCCGGGTCGACAATAGTTCTTCCGGCGGCGTCAGTACCTCGTGCCCAGCCGCCTTTAGGGTCTCTACCGTATACTGTAAGCAAACCGGCCGATCATCTAACGGCACAAACAGCAGTGTCGCCGCCTCAATCCGGGCCGTGGCAAAAAAAATTGGCAGCATTGCCAAAACCAAGCCCCAAACTAATCCCCTCATTGTTTGTCGCATCATTGTTGTACCCCCATCGTCACTTTTTTTATGTACACCAGACACCGCTGCGTTGAAATCCGGGCGCCTGGCATAAACTCGTTTCACCTTTCACCGTCACTCGAAGATTTGTCATGATAATTGGCATATTTTTGAAAGTGAGGATTGGCCGACACGATTTCCATCGCCCGGCACACGGCAGCCAACACATCGGCATTGAGCTGTATGTCCAGTTCCTTGGACTTGGCAAAACTTTCTCCGCGCTGCGTGACGGCATAAGCCGGCGGCAAGGAATTCAGCGCCAGCGCCCGCATACTTTCCCGGCATTCCTCACAGCGACAGACGTCCGGTTTCTTGTCCAGCACTTGGTCCAGGGTATGAACTACAATTTCTTCCATGTAGTTTTTCAGCGACACGAAAATACCTCCCCCACTCCCTCTATACTATATTCCATTCGCCAACGATCAACAAATCCCTGCTCTGAACCTAACTGACGATCACCGCGTTCCGGACAATTGATCCGCCGCCCGGGCGTGGGGACCGGCAAACAGTATCTTTGGCCAGTTAACCGGCTCGCTCCAGATCCAGTCCGCCGGCAACGGGGTTTCCGGCACCGGCCGGCAATGGTAAAACGCCAAATGCCAACGGCGATGGCTGAAAGTATGAGTCAGCTCCAAAAACAACGCTTCCACGCTGGTCTTCATTCCCGTTTCCCGCTGCAAAAAGAGGCTCAATTCTTCGGTTGGTTCCGTTCCCGGCGGCAGCGTCACCGCCGGAAACTCCCACATGCCGGCCAGCAGACCTTTATCCGGTCGGCGATGCAGCAGATAAGCGCCAGCCTCATTCGCCAGCACGGCCGCTGCCAGCCACAGTGGCTGAGGCGGCGCCTTTTTACGCTTTACCGGCACTTCATCGGTCCGTCCCCGGACATACGCCTGACAAAAACCGGTCAGGGGACAGAGATGGCAACGGGGGATGCGGGGAACACAAACAGCCGAGCCCAGATCCATCAGTGCCTGGTTAAAATCGCCGGGGCGCTGCGCATCCATCGTCTGCAACACCAGTCGCCGGATACTTTTTTTCGCCGCTGCCGTGGCAATATCCGTCTCGAGCAGCGCCAACCGGCTGAATATCCGGAGCACATTGCCGTCCAGCGCCGGTTCCTTCTGGTTGTAGGCCATGCTGAGAATGGCCCCGGCCGTATATTCACCGACTCCGGTCAAAGCGGCCACCGCCTCTCGTTCCGCCGGCACACCGCCGTAGGTCGCCACCGCTTCCTGGACACCCCGTAACAAATTACGGGCCCGGGAATAATATCCCAGGCCCTGCCAATGACTCAGCACTTCTTCTTCGGTCGCGGCGGCCAGACTGGCAGCCGTGGGAAAGTGTTCCATCCACCGTTCGTAATAGGGGATAACTGCCTCCACCCGGGTTTGCTGCAGCATGATTTCGGACACCCAAGTCCGGTACGGATCCCGGTTACGTCGCCAGGGCAAATCCCGCTGATGAATATCATACCATTTCATTAAATTGTCAGCTAATAATTCCCATTTCAGCTCCGTCATACACCGTTCCCCCCGCTCCACCACACCGGCTTCCCGCACCCGCGTTTACACCTGGCAGGAATCCGCCGGCACTTCCAAAAACTCCAGACCCGGATTGCGGTCCCGGACCCATTTCAGTGACCATTCATTGTTAACCAGCGCCACCAGTCGGTCTTTCAGATCACGAATCAACATGCCATTATCCATTCCCTTGATGGCCCGGTGATCCAGCGGCAGCGCTTTAGACAAATCCTCCGTCCCCTCGAGCGTGGTTACCAGCCAACGGGCAACGCTGTACGGCAAACGGTCCATCAAAATATCCACACCGTATTCATTCTTCAACCGGTATTGCAGCACTTCGAACTGCAGCGAGCCCACCGTGCCGATAATAAACGTTTCCACCGCGTTGTCAATCTGGCGAAACACCTGTACGGCGCCTTCCTGGGTCAGTTGCGTCATTCCTTTAATGAACTGTTTCCGCTTCATCGTATCTTTGGCCTGAACCTTGGCAAACTGTTCCGGTGGGAATACCGGAAAGTCCTGAAACCGGAAGTTCTGCCCTTCCTGACACAACGTATCACCGATACCCAGTCCGCCGGAATCGAACAGGCCGACGATGTCACCGGGAAACGCCTCATCGATGATCTCGCGTTCCTGCGCCAAAAACTGCTGCGGCTGCGCCAGTTTCAGTAATTTTCCCGACTGGGGGTGGTACACCGACATCCCCCGGATAAATTTCCCGGAACAAATCCGGATAAAAGCCAGGCGGTCCCGGTGAGCCGGATTCATATTGGCCTGAATCTTAAAAACAAAAGCCGAAAATGTTTCTCCGTTGGGATCAATGACCCCCTCTTCCGTACGACGCGGCGCCGGCGGCGGTGCCAAACGCAGGAATTCCTCCAGGAACGGCTGCACACCGAAATTGGTCATGGCACTGCCAAAAAACATCGGCGTCAACAATCCTTCCTTCACTTTTTCCATATCGAAGGGATCGCCGGCCATATCCAGCAGTTCAATATCGTCGCACAATGCCTGATAAGCCGCGGCGCCCAGATGCTCCTGAAACGCCGGATCGTGTACGCTGCCGGCCTGAGAAGGCAACTTCCATTGGCCATGGGCACCTTTTTTCTCAAACAACTCAATCTGCGCCTGGGAACGGTTGTACACGCCGGAATAAGCGCCATCCACGCCAATGGGCCAGTTCATCGGATACGCCCGGATTCCCAATACATTTTCTATTTCTTCCATCAGTTCAAACGGGCTTTTGCCGAAACGGTCCAGTTTGTTAACAAAGGTAAATACGGGAATGCCCCGTTGCCGGCAGACATGGAACAGTTTTTTTGTCTGATCCTCCACGCCTTTGGCTACGTCAATCAGCATGACGGCGCTGTCAGCGGCCATCAGCGTCCGATACGTGTCCTCGCTAAAATCCTGGTGACCGGGAGTGTCCAAAATATTAATTCTGAAACCGTCATAATCAAATTGTAATACGCTGGAGGTGACGGAAATTCCCCGCTGTTTCTCAATTTCCATCCAATCCGACACCGCATGTTTTTGCGCTTTCCGGGCCTTGACCGAGCCTGCCAGACGAATGGCGCCGCCGTACAGCAGCAATTTTTCCGTCAGGGTGGTTTTGCCGGCGTCCGGGTGGGAAATAATAGCAAATGTCCGTCGTTTCCCCGTTTCTTTGATAATTTCTTCCATGTTTCCTCCTTGGTTTTCCGTCACCCGGGCAAGCTTGTCACTGTAGACCGGGAATATGGCATACAGGTTTTCTCGAAATCGGCACTACTGTTGCTATTTAAAACAGAATTCAAAAACTCCTCTGCCCGAAAGCAGAGGAGTTTGTGTGTCAGTGTCAGAACTTACCGACCGCTGTTCTGGCTGAAGCAATCCCGGCAATAAACGGGACGGTCACCGCTCGGACGGAACGGAACCTGAGTTTCTACACCACAAGCTGCACAAGTGGCAGGGTGCATTTCGCGCTGGGGACGGGGGCCACGGCCACCGAAACCACCGGCGTTTTGTTTGCGGGCTGCCCGACATTGGGGGCAACGGCCCGGCTCATTGGTGAAACCTTTTTCAGCGTAGAATTCCTGCTCCGAAGCAGTGAAAACGAAATCGGCGCCGCACTCGCGGCAGTTCAGGGTTTTGTCAGTAAACATGTTGAGAATCCTCCTCGCATTTTTTGCCCACAAGTCGCCCGGCTTCTCGCCTGACAGCAACCAAATAACCAGCCGAGAAGGATACTTTACGTAATCTACTAGGACATGCTTACCTGGGCTACATCACTTATTATACTATGATTC
>DATMYQ010000095.1:0-9044 GCA_035560935.1 Patescibacteria group bacterium
TACGTATACCGTTTTCTTAAACTGAATATTATTAATTTGGACTTACAACCGGGGCAGGGGATTTCTGAGCAGGATGTGGCCAACCAACTGCAAGTCAGCCGGACTCCGGTAAGAGAGGCGTTTATCAAGCTGTCACAGGAGAACTTGCTGGATATTGTCCCCCAAAAAGGGACCTATGTGTCGCTGATCGACACGGACCAGGTGGAAGAGTCTAAGTTTGCCCGCGAAATATTGGAGCGGGAGATCGTCCGGCAAGCCTGTATCACATTTCCGGCGGAAGCGCTGTTTCAGCTGCAATCGGCACTGGCTTTGCAGGAATTGTGCATTCGGGAAAAAGATTATCACCGTTTTTTTCAACAGGATGAAGCTATGCATGGAATGATCTTCAAGGGCTGTAAAAAAAGCCGGATCTGGAATATGCTGCAGTCAATGAATGCTCATTATAACCGGGTTCGTATCCTGAATCTGAAAGACCGGGCTTTTGAGTGGGAGCAGTTGATTTTACAACACAAGGACCTGGTACGGGCGATCAGCGAAAGCGATGCGGAGTTGGGAAAAAGGACCATTGATTTACATCTGAATAAGGTGGTGGTGGATCTGGAGCATTTGCGGCGGGAGCACAATGCCTGGTTTTTGCAAATAAAAATGCCGACTTTTAGTTTGCTGGCAAAATAAAGGAGGGTCAGAACGATGTTAATGTCATTTCGCTGGTATGGCGAAAAACAGGATAAGATTCCATTGCAATATATTCGCCAGATTCCCGGTATGAAAAATGTGGTCAGCGCTATTTACCATATTCCGGTGGGCGAGGTATGGCCATACGAGGATATTTTAGCACTGAAAGGGCAGATCGAAGCGGCGGGCCTGAGCTTCAAAACCGTGGAAAGCGTTAATGTGCATGAAGATATCAAACTGGGTCTGCCGATGCGGGACCGTTATATTGCCAATTACTGTACAACGCTGAAACATCTGGCCAAAGCCGGCGTGGACGTGGTCTGCTACAATTTTATGCCGGTGTTCGACTGGACCCGGACTGAACTGGCGAAAACACTGCCGGACGGGTCGACGGCATTATTCTATGATGAAAAGGTGATCCGGGGGCTGGAACCAACGAAACTGGTGGAAGACATGGAAAAGGGCTCCAACGGGTTTGAACTGCCGGGCTGGGAAAAAGAACGGCTGGCATCGATCAAGAAGCTGCTGGAAATGTATCAGAATGTTGATGAGGAAACACTGTTTGCCAATCTCCAATACTTTTTGGAAGGCGTTATTCCCACCGCGGAGGAATGCGGTGTGAAAATGGCCATTCACCCTGACGATCCGCCCTGGTCGGTGTTTGGCCTGCCACGGATCGCCACCAGCCGGGAAAATTTGGAACGGATTGTCCGTCTGGTGGACAGGCCGGCCAATGGGTTAACATTGTGCAGTGGCTCGCTGGGGGCTAATCCCAATAATAATGTGCCGGAAATTTTTGGTCATTTTGCCCAAATGAAGCGGTTGCATTTTGCTCATGTGCGTAACATCAAAATTTACGAACCGGGGATGTTTGGCGAAACTGCGCACAAAGCCGATGATTCTTCCCTGGATATGTATGCGATTATGAAGGCGCTGTATGATGCCGGCTTTGACGGGCCGCTGCGCCCGGATCACGGACGGATGGTCTGGGGCGAAGCGGGGATGCCGGGCTACGGCTTGTACGATCGGGCGATGGGCGCGGTGTATTTGTACGGATTATGGGATGCCATCGAACGCTGCGAAGGAGGAAAATAGCCATGAGCAAAGATTTGACGGGAAAAGTAGCGGTCATTACCGGCGGAGCCGGCATACTGTGCGGTGCGTTTGCCCGGGAATTGGCCCGCCTGGGAGCCGCGGTGGCTATTTTGGATATTCAGCAGGAAAAGGCGGATGACGTGGTGCGGGAAATTACGGCGAACGGCGGCAAGGCTATCGGGATCGGCTGCAGCGTTCTCGATAAGGCCAGCATGGAAGCAGCGGCGGAAGCGGTAAAGGCGAAGTTGGGTGCCTGTCATATTTTGATCAACGGCGCCGGCGGCAATCATCCCCGGGGCAGCACAACGAAAGAAACGCTGGAACCGGAAGATGTAAACAATCAAGATCCACAGCAAATCACCTTCTTCGATTTGGCGCCCGAAGGCTTTCAACATGTATTTAATCTGAACTTTATGGGAACGTTTATTCCAACGCAGGCGTTTGTAAAGCAAATGATCGGTCAGCCGGGGGCGGTGATTATCAATATGTCATCGATGAGTGCTTTCTGTCCGTTGACCAAGGTACCGGCCTACAGCGCCGCCAAAGCGGCGGTCAGCAACTTTACCCAGTGGTTGGCGGTGCATCTGGCGGACGTGGGAATCCGGGTCAATGCACTGGCGCCGGGTTTCTTCCTGACGGAGCAAAATCGGACATTGCTGACGAACCCGGATGGCTCGCTGACGCCGCGGGCGCAAAAAGTGATGGCTCATACGCCGCTGCGGCGGTTTGGCAAGCCGGAGGATTTGTTCGGCACGCTACTGTGGCTGATTGATGAAAACGCCGCTGCTTTTGTCAATGGAGTAGTAGTGCCGGTGGACGGTGGGTTTATGTCCTCTACCGGGGTGTAAGCCGCGTCATTTACCAGACAAGTGGAGACATGGGAAAGCTAGGGAACCATTGATCCAATCAATGGCTCCCTAGCTTTTCGGGATGTTTGAAATTGCAGTGTTATTTGATACTGCACTTGGAGACGGCGTGGTTTTTGCATTGCGGCGAAGGGAATTCATCAGTGGTTCCCTAATGCGATTTGTGGGAGCTGGGAGTGAAGAAGATGCAACATGAGAAAAAAATACGGCATAAGTTGGTGGTACTGGGAGATTCCATTACCTATGGCTATCCTTACGGACCGGAATTTTCCTGGGTGACACTGTTGGCACAAAAAAGCGGACGGGAGCTGGTAAACCGTGGAATCAATGGTGATACGACGGATGGAATGCGGGCGCGGTTTGAAAGGGATGTTGTTGCGGATAAGCCGGACGCGGTATTAATTCTGGGTGGCCTTAATGATGTTTTTCAGAGCGTGGACGTGCAACATTTTTATGATAATCTTTTACATCTGATTGAGCAGTCGCGACGGCATGATATTTTGCCGGTTATGGGAATTGAACCTCCGGTTGGATCCACGGCGGAGCCGGAGTTTCAAAACGTGTGGAAACACTGGGCGGAGGATTTGTTGCCCAAAGTGATTCGTGATACTGGTGTGCCTTGGTTTGACTTGTACCAACCCATGCTGCAAGATGGAATATATATTTCGGACTACACTTGTGATGGTGTTCACCTCAGCCTGGAAGGCAACCGGTTTATTGCCGGGGAAATTTTTCGTCAATTACAGAACAACAAGGTTTTATAAAGATTCATGAAAATATTTCTGGCAAAACTGCTTTTTGAAGGAGAGCAGAGGGCAATACAGAAGTACAGTTTTTAAGTTAAGTTGTTCAGAAAACCGGAAATGGAAAAGGAGCAGTCGATGATGAAAAAAAAATTAATCTTGATTTTGCTGTTGGTTGGATCGGTGCCGTTGGTGCTTTCTTCGTTGTATGCCATGTATGTGATGGACGGCAATCTAAAAAAGGATTTCCAGACGATTTCCCTGAGCCGGGCGACGGATATCCAGTCGGATATCGGGGCACTGATGGAATCGCGCATGCGGGCTGTAACACTGCTGTCGCGGTTAAGGGCCGTTCGGGATTTTGATTTGCCGGCGATTAAAACAGTTTTGATGGAAAATATCAAAGTATATCCGGAAATAGCTACTTCGGCCGTCGACAATGCCCAGGGCAAACAAGCGGTTAAGAGCGATGATACCGCATTGGTGGATGTGGCGGACCGGCCTTTCTATCGTGATGCGATGCAAGGAAAAGAGAATATCATTTCTGATGTGCTGGTCAGTCGGGCCACCAATCAGGCGATGGTCATTCTGGCGGCTCCCATCCGCAAACAGGATGGCGGGCCGGTGATCGGCTGTGTGCAGGGATCGGTGGAACTGGCGAAAATGAGTGACTTTGTAAAAAGCCGCTCAGTTGATGGCAGTGTTGCCTACATAGTGGATCGGGAAGGGAAAGTGTTGGCGCATCCTGACCCGGCCATTACTCAGGGACGTAAGGATATGTCTGCTGTTGAACATGTAAAAAAGGGATTAAAGGGCGAGTCGGGAACAACGGAAATCACAAACGCCCAGGGTGAAGCGGTTATTGTCAGTTATGTACCGGAAAATAACACTGGCTGGGTGGTTTGCGTTGAAACGCCGCGCCGCTTGCTGGCGGCCCGCAGTGATCAGGTGAAATTCAGCACCGGCATCGTTTTGGTCATCACTATGCTATTGGTGTTTGGGGTAGGTATTGCGCTGGCGAATTCGATTGTGCGTCCCATTGCGCAAATGGTGGAGGCCACCAATGTCATCAGCAAAGGCGATTTGTCGGTGAAGATCGATAATCAAAGTGGTGATGAGATCGGCGTTTTAGCTCAGAATTTTAACTCCATGGTAGGCAGTTTGCGGGATTTGATTGAACAAGTAGCACGCTCAACTCAACAAGTGGCCGCCACTTCGCAGGAATTGACTGCCAGCGCGGCTGAATCAGGCCGGGCGGGAGAACAGGTAGCGGCCTCCGTATCGTCTGTGGCCCGGGGGGCGGAAACCCAGGCGACAGTGTCGCGACAGGCTGCTGAGGTGGTCAACCGTATGACGGAGCACATTCAGCAGATTGCCGATGGCGCCGGGGTGGTCAATGCCACGGTGGATCAAACGGTTACCCAGGCCCGGGATGGCAGCATGGCCGTGAATACTGCTATCGGACAGATGGAGAAGATTGAAGAAACGGTCAGCCAGTCGGCCCGTTTGATCAACCAACTGGGAGAACGTTCCCAGGAGATTAATCAAATTATTGATACGATTTCCGGCATTGCCGGGCAAACGAATCTGTTGGCGCTGAACGCCGCTATTGAGGCAGCCCGGGCGGGTGAGCAGGGCCGGGGATTTGCCGTGGTGGCCGAGGAAGTACGCAAACTGGCGGAACAGTCGCAGGAAGCGACCAAACAAATTGCCGGACTCATCGGCGAGATCCAGCAGGATACAGAAAAAGCGGTTCTGGCCATGCGGCAGGGAACCACAGAAGTGAAAACAGGAGCCGAGGTGGTACAGGGAGCAGAAAAAGCGTTCGCTGAAATTCTGGCACTGGTGGACCGGGTTTCGCTGCAAGTCAGGGAAATGTCCGGACGGATCCGGGAAACGGCGGATGGAAGTCAGCAAATTGTCAGCGTGGTTGATGAAATCGAGCAGATTAGCAAAGCAGCCGCCACTGAAACGGAAACCGTGGCGGCCACCACCGAAGAACAGCTGGCCTCTATGGAGGAAATTGCTTCGGCCAGTGACATGCTGGCCCGGATGGCGGAAGAATTGCAAACGGTAGTCAGCCGTTTCCGCGTGTAAAAAAATCAGGTGATGAATCAAAGAAAACTGGCCCCGCGAAGGGAGCCAGTTTTCTTTGATTAGTTCGCTAGATACCACTCCAAAAGGATTATTAGGCGATGACGTAGCTTCCCGAACCGTATAATTGGACGGAAGCGTACTGACTGTAGGTGGAAGAAGTCAGGTACTGATAAGCTTCCTGAATGGTAATGGAACTGTCGCCGTTGCTGTCGGCAGCGTTTCCGGTCAGGGCATTATCAAAAAGATAGTGGGTGAATACTCCGTTGGTATTGCTGTCATAGCTGTACTGGGAACTGCTGCAGGCGGTCAGTATACTATACTGACTGCTGTCGCTGGAACTGGCATAGGAGTTGAAATAGTCTACCAGTGAACCCGAATAACAGGTGTCGAGGATTACTGACACGTGGCCGCTGCTGCCGACGGCGGCGCCGAGGGCGGTAATGGCCTTGTACAGTTCGGCGGTTGTGTATTCCGTTTCGTCATATAATGCCAGACTGCCGTCAGAACAGCCATGACCCGAATAGTAAATCAGGACATCGTCGCCGGTGCTGACTTCGCTGGCCATTTCCGTTAATTCGGTGACGATGTTGGTTTGGGTTGCTTCCTGATCCGTGATCACATCGGTTGCCGAGCCAGTCCAGACGTCATCACTGGCCAAAAAGTATTCCACATCGCTGACATCATAAGTGACTCCGGCCAAGTCGGAAGAAAAGCCGGGATAATCACCGATCCCGATGATCAGGGCATGATCATCGGATTCGGCGGAGGTGGCGCTCAACAAGTCGCTGATGCTTTCAGTGGAACCATCACTGAAAGAGACGGTGTTTAGTTGGGAACTGCTCCAGTTTTGTAGGGTGATGCTGCCATAGTTACTGGTGATAAACAAAGTGTCGTCGATTTCGCTGACGCTGAGATCCTGGCCGGTCAGGCTGCCGCCAAAATAAATGCTGTCGTTGCCATCACCAGCGGCAACTGAGGTTATCGTGTCATTACCCCAGGGTGCATCAAACCAATACAGATCGTCGCCGGTACCACCGGTCAAAAGATCGTCGCCGGTGCCGCCGTTTAGGGTATCGTTGCCGGCGCCACCGCTTAAGGTGTCATTGCTGGCTGTTCCGGTTAAATCGTTATCGGAAGAATCACCAGTTAAAACATTAGTATTAATGTTTCCGAACGACTGTGGACCGTAAGGTCCAAAATGATGAGGCGAAAAACCGGCAGAGGCGTAGCTGAAAGGCTTGGGCATAAGCGGACCTCCTCACGTTAAAAATTATTGTATATATTTGAATTATATCGCGGCATGATTAGAATTGTTTTTGAAATAACGAAAATAGCAATGGTCAGGTAAGTAGCAGGGATTTACTGGCGCGTGCTGAATAAGAAAAATATGGCAATCGTTAGTAGTCACGTTTGCTGACTTATGTGAAAGATGCTTTTACAAGACGACAAGGGGGAATGAGTATGAATAACAACACTCGAACAATGGAATCGCAGGAATTGAAACCACAACTGGGTTTGCTTTCGGCGATGTCAATTGTTGTTGGCGTGGTACTGGGAGCGGGTGCTTTCATGAAACCGCCGGCCGTGTTGGCAGCAGCGGGAGATTCCAATCTGGCGCTGGCTGCCTGGATTTTAGGGGGAATGTTTTCGGCCGCCGGCGGTTTGACTTTGTGCGAACTGGGGGCAATGTTTCCCCGGACGGGCGGTGTATACGTATATTTGGAGGAAGTGTTTGGAGAAAAAACAGCGTTTCTCTATGGCTGGATGATCACATTTTTGTTTGGGCCGGCTACGGTGGGAGCTCTCGCTGGCTATTTCAGCTCTGTTTTCTGTCTTATTTTTGATATTCCTAACAATTATGTTGCAGTTGTCAGCGCCGGTGTCCTGGCCTTTGTCACTTTTGTAAACAGCATTAGCGTGACGGCGGCCGGTCGGGTGCAGATGGTCGCCACTGCCTGTAAATTGATCCCCATCGTACTTTTGGTGGTTTTTGGGCTATGGAAGGGTAATGGACAGGTGCTGGGAATGAGTGCCGGTACGGCAGGAGCGGCGGCGCCGGTTTTTTCGGTAGCGGTGCTGGCAACACTGTTTGCTTATGATGGTTGGGCGCAAGTAGCGGCGTTGGGCGGCGAGATCAAGAATCCCGCCAAGATTTTGCCCCGCGCGATCATTGGTGGCCTGACTTTTCTGGTGATAGTATATGTAGCAATCAACGTAGCGCTGCTAAAAGTGCTGCCGGCAGACCAGATGGTGGCGTTGGGCCATGATGCGTCCACCATTGCCGCACAAAAATTATTTGGACTTACTGGCGGCAATATGATTTCCGTGGGGATTATGATTGCGATGATTGGCGGCTTGAACGGTTACATAATGACCTTGTCCCGGGTGTTGTACAGTATGGGGGTGCGAGGCCAAATGCCGGGATCGCGGCTTTGGGGAAAACTCGACAGTGACAGCAATACGCCGGTATGCTCCATCGTGTTTTTAGTCAGTATCTCGTTTGTGTATAATCTGCTGTTCGATGCCGACCGGTTATCTAATATTGCTTCATTTTCCAATTGGATTTTTTATATGTTGACTTTTGTGGCGGTGTTTATCGCGCGGCGGCGCTTTGCGGATGTTCCCCGTCCATACCGGGTACCGCTGTATCCTCTGACGCCAATTGTGGCAATTTGCGGTGCGTTGTATGTATTTTATGGCATGGTGAGTACCGAACCGCTGAATGCATTGTTTTCCATCGGACTGACTTTGGCGGGGCTGCCGGTTTTCTGGTATATGGCGGGTCAACAGGATGGCAGGCGGCGTCTGCCTCGCGTCAAGACCCGCTATGTGGTTGCGGTTTGCTCTTTAACACTATTGGCCATGATGACGATGTCTATACGGGTGTTCGACCTGCGGCCGGAAATTCGGGTGGCCACGGAGCCGTCACTGGTGCCATTTTCTTATCAGGAGCAGGGAACATTGCAAGGGTTTGACGTTGAATTGATGAATGTAGCCGCCAATAGAGCCGGATTCAAAGTAGTATACTTGCCGGTTTCCTTTGAGAATCTGTTCGATGCGCTGGAAAAGGGTTATGCGGATGTTGCGATCGCCTCGCTTTCCGTGACGACAGCACGGCAAGAAAAGGTACTTTTCAGCCAGCCATACATTAACGATGGTGGTTTGGGGCTGCTGGTCCGTTCCGGGTCGGCAGTGAAGTCGCCGGCTGATTTGGCGGGGAAAAATGTGGGTGTTCATAAAGGTTCGACCGGTGAACAGTACGCCCGGCAGTTGAACGGGCTGAAGCTGCAACCGTTTCAATCCGATGCCGATATGGCCATGGCGTTTAATCAAGGGAGCGTCGACGCGGTGATTCATGACCGGCTGATCTTGGGCTATTTACTCAATCGGCAGGTTTTCCAGAATGGGCAGTTTGCGGGGGAACTGCAACGGGAGGACTACGCTATTGCCGTATCCAAAAATCATAAAGACATAGGAGAGAAACTGAACAAAGCGCTGGAAGATTTGCAAAAGAACGGTGAACTGACGGCTTTAAAAGCCAAATGGTTTACCGGGGCTCCCTGAGAAA
>DATMYQ010000096.1:0-9626 GCA_035560935.1 Patescibacteria group bacterium
GACACAATACCCAGACACTAACACATGCCCGCCAGGGTTGAAAATAGGAGGATATTATGACTGACAAACCATTTTACATTTCTACCCCGATATATTATCCCAGTGACCGGTTACATATCGGACATGCCTATTGCACCACCATTGCTGACGCGGTGGCCCGCTACAAACGGCTGGCCGGTTACGACGTGTTTTTCCTGACCGGTTCTGACGAGCACGGGCAGAAAATTCAACGCCGGGCGGCGGAAAACAATACTACGCCTCAGGCCTATGTGGACGGAATTGTTGCTTCGTTCCGTTTGTTATGGGAAAAATTACAGATCAGTAATGATGATTTTATTCGCACTACCGAAAACCGGCACCATCGGCTGGTACAGGAAATTTTTCAAAAAATATATGATCAGGGGGATATTTACAAAGCGGAATATGAGGGCTGGTATTGCACTCCCTGCGAGACGTTTTGGCTGGAGCGGCAGTTGACGGATAACAAGTGTCCGGATTGCGGCCGACCGGTGGAAATTCTGAAAGAGGAAAGTTATTTTTTTCGTATGTCCCGTTATCAGGATCGTTTGCTGAAACATATTGAAGAGAATCCTGATTTTATCCAGCCGGTTTCACGGCGAAATGAAATGATCAATTTTATTAAAACCGGTCTGGAGGATCTGTGTGTTTCCCGGACGACTTTTGATTGGGGAATCCCGGTGCCTTTCGACACCAAACATGTGGTGTATGTCTGGTTTGATGCGCTCAGTAATTACATTACGGCCGCCGGCTATCTGGATGACCGGGTTAAATATGAAAAATACTGGCCGGCAGACATTCATCTGGTAGGAAAGGAAATTGTGCGTTTTCACAGCATTATCTGGCCGATCATCCTGATGGCGTTGGGCGAGGAATTGCCGAAGATGGTGTATGGCCACGGCTGGCTGGTGGTGGAAGGGGACAAAATGTCCAAGTCCAAAGGCAATGTGATTGATCCGTTGGCCTTGATTGAGGAATTTGGTGCGGATGCTATTCGCTATTTCCTGCTGCGGGAAATTACTCTGGGAATGGACGGTAATTTTTCCAGAGAAGCCCTGATCAACCGGATTAACGCCGATTTGGCCAACGATTTGGGGAATTTGTTGCACCGCAGTCTGAATATGATCGGTAAATTTAATGACGGCGTGATTGATGCCGCCGCAGAGTCCGGGGAATTGGAAAAGGAACTGCAGGAACTGACGCGGAATACGGGTATCGTATATCAAGCGTGCATGGAAAAAATGGACATCAACGCGGCGATTAAGGAAGTGTGGGCGTTAATCAGCCGCACAAATAAATATATTGATGAAACCGGTCCCTGGGCGCTGGCTAAAGACCCGGAAAAACGGCTGCGTTTGAATACTGTCCTGTACCACTTGGCTGAGGTGCTGCGGATTACCGCGGTGCTGATTTCACCGTTTATGCCGCAGACGGCGCCGAAGATCTGGTCGCAATTGGGGATCAGCAAAGAAATTTCTGGCATCAGTCTGGCGGCAGAACTGGCTTGGGGGCAATTGCCGGCGGGTACAAAAGTGGCGCAACCGGAGCCTATTTTTCCGCGGATTGAGGAAAAAGAGTCCGAGGAGCTAACGGCTGAAAAGGAAAGTGCTCCTGCCGTCGCTGGGGATGCTTTACCGGAAGTAAATATTGAAGAATTTGCCCGGATGGATTTGCGGGTAGCCCGAGTTCTGGCAGTGGAAAAGGTAAAAAAAGCTGACAAGTTGCTGCTGCTGACGGTAGATCTGGGGACGGAACAGCGGCAAATTGTCTCCGGCATTGCCCAGTATTACACGCCCGAAGAACTGGTAGGGCGTAACGTGGTGATGATTGTGAACCTGAAACCGGCAAAAATCCGGGGCATTGAATCCCGGGGAATGGTGCTGGCCGCCGCCGATGACGAACGGGTGACGCTGGTGGCGGCACCGGATATGCCGCCGGGAAGCAAGGTGCGCTAATGATGTTGTTTGATACTCATGCCCATATTGACGACAACCGGTTCGACAATGACCGGGACGAAGTACTGCAGCGGGCGGCTGAGGCAGGGGTGAGTCTGATTTTAAACGCCGGCGCCTGTATGGAATCCTCGGCCCGGGCGGTCGATTTGGCCGCCCGCTACCCGGCGGTTTATGCGGCAGTGGGCGTTCATCCCCATGATGCGAAGGATGTGGTTGTGTCAGATTATCAGCAGTTGGCAGACTGGCATCTTTTGTCCAAAGTCGTGGCGGTGGGCGAAATTGGCTTGGATTACTACTATGACCATTCACCCCGGGAGGTACAGAAAGAAGTGTTTATCCGCCACATCGATCTGGCACGGCAGTTGGGTAAACCGATCATCATTCACGACCGGGATGCTCATGGTGACGTGATGGACATCGTGAAGCGGGAAGGACAGGGCGTAAACGGTGTGTTCCACTGCTTTTCCGGCAGTTTGGAAATGATGCGGGAAGTCATAAAAATGGGCTTTTATGTTTCCATTGCCGGACCGGTGACGATAAAGAGTGCTGTCAAACTTAAAGAGGTGGCAGCAGCGGTACCGCTGGAACGTCTGTTGGTGGAGACCGACTGCCCGTATCTGACGCCGAATCCTTATCGGGGACGGCGAAATGAACCGGCGTATGTACGCTATGTGGCGGAGGAAGTTGCCCGCCTGCGGAACATGGATCTGGAAGAATTGGCAACGACTGCTGCGGAGAATGGTAAACGTTTGTTTGGTATTCCGGAGGAGCAGTGACAGACCAAAAAAAAATTTTGATTTCAGTCAGGAAAGAAAGAGGAAAATCCTTTTCGATAGAGAATTTACAAGAGTTTTGCTGAAATGAATTCAATGGAATTTGACCAATTTTTGACATGTTTCTGTGTTGTTAAAAACCCCCGCAAACCCTTTTGGTATAAGGGTTTGTGGGGGTTTTTTTGCTGAATTTGACATAAATCTTAGGCTTGTGTTATAATCACCAAGCGCTTCGAAAGGAGGATTTTCATGAGTGATGTAAAGCCTGAAAATGAGGTACAAGGGCGGAAAATGGTGTTGTGGATCGCCATTTTGATTAGTGCGTCACTGTTGGCAACCGGATTTGTTTGGGCCCAGAAGAAAGTCCATATTGTCGCCGATGGAAAAAACACTACAATCAGTACGATATATCAAAATCCGGAAACAATCCTGGCGAATGCCGGTGTCGGTCTGAGCCAGGGTGACGAGTTTAGGTTGTCAACAGTAGAAGTAATGAATGAAACCACAATCATTGTTTACCGGGCCGTACCGGTAACAGTGACGTACCAGGGGAAAACGACCTCTCTAAACACGGGTAAACCTAACGTGGCGGAGACAGTGGCCGCCATGGGAATTGACCGGAACCGGGTGCGGATCGAACCCATTCCCGGAACCCAACCGACGGAAGGAATGAATATTCAAGTCTATGACTTGAAAGAAGAAATCATAGAGCAAGAAGCGACAGTACCCTTCCCGATTGTCCGACAGCCGGACCCAACGATGGAAAGAGGTTTGGAAACCGTGGTCAGTGAAGGCCGGGACGGACAAAAAAAGGTGAAATTACGACTGCATTATGAAGACGGTCGTCAGGTAGCCAGTGAAGTATTGGAAGAAACGGTTATTACACCGGCGGAGCCGGAAGTGGTGAGAGCCGGGACCCGGGATACGGTGGAAACTTCCCGGGGTACGATGCGGTTTCGTACGGTTATGGAAATGGAGGCTACCGCATATACTCCTGATGACGGCGGCGGACATGGTATTACCGCTAGCGGCGTGCCGGCCCACCGCGGCGTGGTGGCGGTCGATCCGCAAGTGATTCCGCTGGGGACACGGTTATATGTCAGCGGCTACGGACTGGCGCTGGCTGCGGATACCGGCGGTGCAATCCGGGGAGAACGGATTGATTTGTGCGTGGAAAGCTATGGCGAGGCAGCGCATTACGGACGCAGAGACGTCAGAGTATATGTTTTGGAGTAAATAAACGCGGCGCGAAAAAGGAACAGAGCGTACTCTCTGTTCCTTTTTCCATGGCGTATGGCTGGTGCGGCCGGGAACACATTGCGCCGGTTGAGGGAAAAAGCTATAATAGGAAAAGATCGACACAAGGGCTGGAGGATACGATTGATAAAAGAAATTATTGTGGTGGAAGGAAAACAGGATATTGCCGCAGTGCGGCGGGCGGTGGATGCCGAATGCATTGCCACTGGCGGATTCAGTCTGCCGAAAACGGTGCTGGAGCAGTTGGAGTATGCTTATGTTAAACGAGGGCTGATTATCCTGACGGATCCTGACAGTGCCGGAGAGCGGATCCGGAAGTATCTGACCCGGCGTTTTCCCGAGGCCCGGCATGCTTTCGTCCCCCGGGAACAGGCTACTGCACACAATGACATTGGTGTGGAGCAAGCTTCGCCGGAGGCGATCCGGGAGGCGCTGGAGAAAGTGCGTTTGCATGAGTGGAAACCGGGTAATGAATTTGTCTGGCTGGATATTGTCCGGGCCGAACTGACCGGTGTGGATGCTGCTGCGGAACGACGCGACGCCCTGGGGCGTTTGCTGGGTATTGGTTACGCCAATGCCAAAAGTTTTCTGCAGCGTTTGAACAATTACGGCGTCACGCGGGAAGAATTTAACATTGTACTGACGCAACTGGCCGGTAAACCAGGGGAAAAGGAACGGGGGACACTATGATAAAACCGCAAATTGCCCAAAAAGATGTGACCTTGCACATTCTGAAAACATTTGGAATTCATATGAGCAAAAAATTAGGACAAAATTTCCTGGTTGATCCCGGAATTGTCAGCGGAATTGTCGATGCGGCCCGGTTGCAGGCCGGTGACCAGGTGCTGGAGATCGGTCCGGGAATCGGCACGTTGACGCAGGGTCTGGCGGAAAGCGGCGCGCAGGTTACTGCGGTGGAATTGGACCGGCGGCTCATTGAAGTGTTGGCGAAAACCCTGGAAGGGTATCAGAATGTGCGGGTCATTCACGGTGATATTCTGAAACTGGATATTTCCCGGGAAATTGCCGCGGAACGTTATAGCGTCGTTGCCAATCTTCCTTACTATATTACTACGCCAATTATCATGCGCTTGTTGGAAGAACGGTTGCCGATTAATGTGCTGGTGACCATGGTGCAAAAAGAAGTGGCCGACCGGATGGTGGCCGTACCGGGCGGCAAGGATTACGGCGCCCTGTCGGTAGCTGTTCAGTATTATACGGAGCCGGAGATTATGTTTGCGGTACCGCCGAAATCGTTTATTCCGGCGCCGGCGGTGGAATCGGCGGTGATCCGCTGCACAGTGCGCCGTCAGCCGCCGGTGCAGGTGAATGAGAAACTGTTTTTCCGGGTAGTGAAGGGGGCATTTTCCCAACGACGGAAAACGCTGGCCAATGCGCTGAAAACCACGGGGGTAGACCGTGAGACATTGAGCACGGTGTTGGAACAGGCGGGCATTGACGGCCAGCGGCGGGGCGAACAGCTGTCGCTGGCGGAGTTTGCCGCGATCGCCAACGTCTGGCCGGGAGCGAGTAAAAAACCGTCTCTGGAAACGAACAATAAAGACCGGTCATGATGTGACGAAACCGGGAAGGGCTCCGTTCTTGCGGCAGCAACCTTCCCGGTTCTGTTTTTTATGAGGGGAATATTTATTTGTGGTTGAAGATCAAAGCTTTTTGGCGATAATGGGCTTCGTTGCTCAATTAAATCCTTTGCCGGTAACGTCGGCAGCATCCTGCACGATAAGAAATGCTTTGGAATCAAGGTCCTCCACCAGAAATTTGATTTTAGCGATTTGCGTCGTGGTGACAACCACCATAATGACCCGTTTGTCCAGGCCGGTGTAAGCACCTTCACCATGCAGAAAGGTCACTCCCCGGCCGATTTCGCTCAAAATAGCGGCGGCGATTTCGTCATTTTGATCGGAAATGATCATCATGACTTTGCGCCGGTTAAAGCCTTCGATAACTTTGTCCGTAACGATGGCGCCAATATACATGGATACCAGAGTGAACATTGCCGGCTTAACGCCGAACAACAGTCCGGCCACCAGCATAATAAGACAGTTGATGGCAAAAGAAACGGAACCGACGTTGAGTCCGTAGTATTTTTTCATAATGGTGGCGATGATGTCGGTGCCGCCGCCGCTGCCGTTTACCCGGAATACCATACCGGAGCCAAGACCGGCGACGACGCCGCCGTAAATTGATGCCAGCATGGTATCATCCACCAGATTGATGCCGGCTAAAAAGCGAGTAGCATCCGTAGCGAAAGAAAAAACCAGCATGCCATAGAGGGCACCGACAACGTATTCACGGTCTAAGAGGCGGTATGCGGCAATGAACAACGGGACATTGAGCGCGATGATCATCATACCGATGGGGAGATTTGCGAGAAAATACAAAATCATGGCCAGACCGCTGATGCCGCCACTGAATAAGTGGTGGGGAACAAAAAAAGCGTTAATGCCGGCACCGCCAATCAGTCCCCCCAGACCGATGGTCAGGTAGCGGTAGAAATGGGACCGCAACCGCTTCTTTGAGGTCATAGGGCTCTCCTCTCCGTCGTTACTGACAAAAAAGTGATTTATCAGTTGGTTTATAAAGGATATATTTTCGCCTGCACCGCCCAAAATCCTTCTGGTGCAGAGTCTGACCAAACCATGTTTTAACCAGAGATTTTTAGGGGGAATAAAATAGAGGGTCAATTTGGACCGATCGGATTTTATGCCAATGATTTAAGAATGAAAAATAGGCAACGTGATGTTGCCTATGAAAAACAGGGCTACTTGAACGGTATCTGGCGGATCGGTTTAAAACGATCTTCCAGTTTTTTGGCGAATTGATCCAGGCGGATAATTACCCGCTCATGCCGGCCATGACCAACCTGTCCTAATTCGTCGGTGGCTACGATGTCGAACGAGAGACAGGATTCGTTAACCGCCGCCAAAGTGGCCTTGATGGTAATGCTCATACCGACCGCCGTCGGGGCCTCGTGGGTGAACTCCATATACCGGCCCACGGTGGTCATCCCTTCCGGCAGATGGCTGTCCACCGCTTTAATCGCCGCTTTGATCAACCATTCTACATAGCGTGGAGTAGCCAGCAGATTACCCAATGCTCCATTTCCGTAGTTCAAGGCGGCATCTGATTTTTCCACGTTTTTCTGGACAATCGCCGACAGTCCCGGAACGATTTCATTTAAGTTTCCCACTGTGATCACTCCTTCCATAAAATCCGTAAATTCAGATATTTGTAATTAATTATACCATGCCCGCGCCAGGGCGGCTATTTGTTTTTCTGTGTGCACTACAGACAAGTTGCGGCAAAATTTTGTTATGACAAAATTTGGGAAAATGTTTTTTGTTGCAGGCAAATGCCAGAACGAGGTAGAATATAAATAGACTATCGGCTGAATTTAGGTTGGTGTGCAGCCAAGGTATGATGCTGTTAATAAGGGAGGTGTGCTCGCATGGAAGAAATGAACTTTGCCGGCGGCGTTGGACGCATTGGCGACAACGCCGTTTTGGCGACCGGCGCGGAGCGACAATTGGTTGTTTTTCGCCTGGCCCGGGAAGAATATGGTTTGCCCATTACGAAAGTACAGGAAATCAATCGCGTGGTGCCAACCACCCGATTGCCCCAGATGCCGTCGTTTTTGGAAGGGATTATTAATTTGCGGGGACGGATCATTCCCGTTGTCGACATGAGAAAGCGCTTTCAATTGGGAGCTGCGGAGCATACTGAAGATTCGCGGATTATCGTTGTGGAAGCTTGTGGACAGACAATAGGGATTGTTGTGGATGCCGTTCACGAAGTGATTACGCTGTCGGAGGCTGGTATTGAACCGGCACCTCCGGCTTCGACTCTGGATGAAAAATTTCTTCAGGGTGTGGGCAAGGTGGGAGAACGATTGCTGCTGTTGCTGGATATTGATCAAGTGATTGGAGACCCTAACGGTAGCGTCCGCAATTAATAGGAGGACTGATGGCGAGGAACAGACTGGAGTTAGCGGCTTTTGCCAAAATTAATCTGGCGCTGGACGTGCTGCATAAACGGGAAGATGGTTTTCATGAAGTAAAAATGGTGATGCAGACGGTGGATTTGGCCGACCGGATTCTTTTGGAAGAACGGCAGGAAAAAATTACGATTGCCGCAGAACGGCTTCTGTTGCCTAATGACCGGGAAAACCTGGCCTGGCGGGCGGCTCATTTGCTACAGCAGCAGTACTGCCCGGAGCGGGGTGTTCACATTACCCTGGAGAAACGGATTCCACTGGCAGCCGGCCTGGCAGGCGGCAGTGCGGATGCCGCTGCAGTTTTGAACGGTCTGAATCGGCTTTGGAATCTGCAAATTGACCGGGAACATCTTAGCCGGCTGGCGGCAACACTGGGGTCGGATATCCCGTTTTGCCTGACAGGGGGAACCATGCTGGCCACTGGGAGGGGAGAAGTGCTGGCGCCGCTGGTGCCGCTGGTGCCCTGCGGTGTCGTGCTGGCAAAACCGCCAGTGGCGGCGCCGACTGCCTGGGTGTATAGCTGCTATCGGCCGGAAAAAGTTTTGCGGCATCCGGATATTGACCGGATGATCCGGTGCCTGGAGCAGCAAGACTTGTCCGGGGTGGCCCGCGAAGCGGGCAATGTATTGGAAACGGTGATGTTACCGGAACAACCGGTGATTGCCGAATTAAAGGCGTATATGATTAAGTATGGAGCCCTGACAGGTCTGATGTCAGGCAGCGGGTCGACTGTTTTCGGTCTGACCGCCGATATGGATCAGGCTGAATATATTGCCGAACGGTTGAGGCGTCACGCGATAGCGGATGTTTTTGTGGCCCGGACGGTGGAAAAGGTGGAATGATGGTATGGAACGACGGTTACTGCCCATTAAGCTGGACAGTTACAAACCTTTACGGGATGTGGTTTCCGAGACGCTGCGTGAGGCTATTATCAGCGGAGTGCTAAAACCCGGTGAGCGGCTGATGGAAATTCAACTGGCCGAAGAACTGGGGGTGAGCCGGACTCCGGTACGGGAGTCGATTCGTAAATTGGAACTGGAAGGCTTTGTGGTGATGGTTCCCCGGCGGGGGACGTATGTTGCCGATTTATCTATTAAAGACATTAATGAAGTGTTTGAAATCCGGACGGCGCTGGATGTTCTGGCTGCAGGACTGGCGGCGGAACGGATCACTGAAGAGGAACTGGAACAGATGGAACGTTTGCTGGTGCAGATCGGTGAGCATATGGATGACGGCGATATGGAGAAAATCATTGAGACGGACAGTCTGTTCCATGATATCCTGTATAAGGCGACCCGCAACGACCGTCTGTTTGGGATTATCAGCAATTTACGTGAACAGTTCACGCGGTTTCGCTCTATCTCCATGAAATATCCGGGGCGGATCGTCAAAACGGTGGAAGAACATCGGCAGCTAGTGGAAGCCATCGGCAGCCGCAATCCGGAACTGGCGCAGCAGATTGCCCGGGAGCACATGGAAAATGCGGAACATACGCTGTTGCAGGATCTGAACGAGCGGCGGCAACAGGAAAATTCACAATAAACGCAAACGTGGCCCTTTTTGGGGTCACGTTTTTATACGGGCACGGACAAATGCCAAGTGTTGAGA
>DATMYQ010000097.1:0-8107 GCA_035560935.1 Patescibacteria group bacterium
TTGTAAAATAAATCTAGAGGGGTAACGATGACAATTATCTCAACTGCGGCAGTAAAAAAGTTCGTAACTTGTGAATATTGGGGAGGAGCAAGAGCGACAAGCACAACAGGACGTGAGGTCAAATTCAAGCTCAGGATGACCGATGTTCGGAAAGGAATTATTTGAAAATGTCAGACGGATATTCTGCTCAATCAGGGTTAATTAATCCCCAGACGTCAAAGAAAACAGAAATAGGTCGGTTGGCACACTTGATCTATAACCATACTCCGCATGACGGCACCTTTAGCCAGTGCATTTCCGGTCTGCATATCAATCGTCATTCCCAAACGGACACGAATTGGGTGAAAGCTTTTTATCTGTCCTCTGTATTAATCGTTGCTCAGGGAGTAAAGGCCTTCATGCTGGGGCAGGAAATTTTTCAAGTTGGCGGGTCATGTATACTCATGTTTCCCGTCGCCCTACCGGTCGCTTTACAAATCATACAAGCCAGCTCCCTCGAACCGTTCCTCGGCGTAGGACTAACCCTCGATCCAGAAAAGATCACGGAGTTTGTCCCAAAAGTTTATCCACGGGGTCTGCCCTCTGTAAAAGCGCAGAGCGTGGGTTACCTGGCAAACGCCGACGCAGGGATTATCAACGCTGTGGCGAGACTGATGGAGTGCCAGGACAATGTTGGCGATACGGAATTACTTGCCCCAATTGTAAAGGATGAGATTTTAATGCGGCTTCTGTGTAGCCCGATCGGTGTTCATATTGCCGAAATGGGTTTTGTGGACTCAAGTGTGCAGCATATTACAAAGGCAATAGACTGGCTCCGTGATAATTTTTCTCAGCAGATGAAGGTTGCAGATCTGGCAAGGCTTGCCCATATGAGTGTTTCTGTTTTTCATGGACATTTTAAGGCAGTAACTTCCATGAGCCCGTTACAATATCAAAAAGCACTGCGCCTTCAGGAAGCTAGGCACCTGATGTTGTCCCAGCAAATGGATGCGATGACCGCATGTCAGTTGGTGGGGTATATAAGTCCTTCCCAATTCAGCCGGGATTATAGCAGCTACTTTGGAAATCCGCCCAAAAGAGACATTACCAAACTGCATCGGCAGGCACAAAAATCGAACGCATCGAATGATATTAGCTAAATGTGTTTACCCGCACAACAGGAGAATCAGGCAATAAATCGCGTGGAACAGGCAATGATCCTTTTAAAACTTGAACTATAATAGATTTAGAACTTTCCGTTCGGCTGTAAGACCATTCATGGCACGCCAAGGAGGGTTCAATACTATTACTGAACAGTTAAAGGAGGATTTCATGATGCGTATTTTTGTTACTGGTGCTACTGGTTTTATTGGATCTGCCGTCGTCAAAGAACTTATAAACGCTGGTCACCAGGTTGTCGGTCTTGCCCGTTCGGATAAGGCTGCTGCATCGCTCAATGCAGTTGGGGCCGAAGTGCATCGCGGTAAACTTGATGACCTCAATAGTCTGCGCAGCGGAGCTGCAGTAGCGGATGGCGTCATTCATTTGGCGTTTGACAACAGTTTCACCGACTTTGCTGGAGCGATTACAGACGATCTGCATGCCATTGAAGTAATCGGAGATACCCTTGCCGGCTCTGGCAAGCCGTTTGTGATTACGTCTGTAACCACAATGGTACCGTCATTAGGACGATTGGCAACGGAGGAAGATCAGGCGCAGGATGGATCGCCGGGATCGCCGCGAAGCGCAGCGGAAAAGATGGCAATTGCACTGGCTGAGCGTGGTGTGCGGTCATCTGCTGTGCGGCTCGCGCCGTGTGTTCATGACGCCAGTAGTCAGGGCTTCGCCACACGTCTGGCTTATCTTGCCCGTGAAAAAGGTGTTTCAGCATACGTCGGCTACGGGTCGAACCGCTGGCCCGCCATACATCGGCTCGATGTGGCAAAATTATTTCGGCTGGCTGTGGAATCTGCTCCTGCCGGTTTGCGATTGCACGGTGTCGGCGAAGAAGGTGTACCCTTTAGGAACATCGCCGAGGCAATCGGCCTCCATCTGAACCTGCCGGTGTCCAGTGTTTCCCGTGAAGCTGCAGATGAGCATTTTGGCTGGCTTGCGCAGTTCGTCTCAATGGACAATCCGACGTCGAATGCGTTGACACGGAAGTGGCTGGGTTGGGAACCTGTAGAGCCTGCACTGGTCGCTGACATTGTAGAGAAATAAACTCCAATAAGTAAAAAATAGCTTCTAGAGCTGAGCTGGAAAAAGACTACTTCGCTAGGAAAAGATTTAGCTATAAGCCTTTTCCCAAAATGAGTTTTTATTAACGTTAAGGGTAAGGTGTAAACTATACGCTATGATAGCCTGGTTGCAATAGTGACTGTATATTAAAAACCTGCCCAATTATATCTGTGGCAGGTTTTTTTTGTGATGACAAACATTGTAGTATTCATTGAAGCTATTAACAATCAAGAGATGGTTTCTACGACTATAATTTATTGTCTAAGCTAATAGTTGTCTGGGTGGATGGTTGGACTTTATCTTAACCAAACTACAAAAACATACAAAAACTGCTAAACTGCCAAAAACGCTTGACGTGGAGTTGGCTCCAGGTGCTATGCTACGGTAGTATAAGGAGATGATCCCGTATTTCCCACGGAAAACGCTCTAACCTTAACAACAATTGGTGAAACTTTAGTTTCTAAAGAATTATTCACAGCAATTGTCACCCAGCTGTCTTCATTTGATCTTGATGATGAAGATATTATCTCACAGCTATAGCTACTGTACCATGTGTAAATTATTTGACACTTACGGATTAAGGGAGCTAAAAAAATGGGAAATACATGACTTGTTCCGGTTGACGCTGAAAAACCGGCTGACGGACGATACAGGAGCAGTAAAGTAAAGGATGGAGAAAATAAATGAAACGGATATTTTTGGTTGAGGACGATAAGGCAATCGCCAGAAACCTTGTGCTTCTGCTCCGCTCGGAGGGATTTACAGTCACTCACGCCCCTACGCGGAGTGAAGCCCTTGCCGCGCTTGC
Source organism: Patescibacteria group bacterium (assembly GCA_035560935.1). Classification (GTDB taxonomy): domain Bacteria; phylum Bacillota; class Negativicutes; order Sporomusales; family Sporomusaceae; genus DATMYQ01. The sequence continues at coordinate 3,026 of DATMYQ010000097.1, forward strand.
CGGGAATAAATTTGACTTGGCGTTGATTGATATTTCTTTGCCTGACGGAAATGGCTTTACGGTTTGCACGGAAATCAAAGAAACTGGGGATGTTCCCGTTATCTTTCTGACGGCTTCTGGCGATGAGGCGAGTGTTGTTACCGGGCTGAACATGGGCGCGGACGACTATATCACCAAGCCTTTTCGTCCGCGTGAATTGATTGCGCGAATTGGAACCGCCCTGCGAAAAAGCGGGCGTTCCGGGTCGGATTTTGAAATTCGCGGGCTTCATATCGATACGGCAAGCGGCGTTGTGAAAAAAAACGGCAACGAGGTTTTTCTTTCAGCATTAGAATACCGCTTGTTGCTGGTGTTTATTAGCAGCCCCAAAAGTATTATCACGAGGGGCAGGTTACTTGATGAATTGTGGGACGCGGCGGGCGAGTTTGTCAATGACAATACATTGACCGTGTACATCAAACGCTTGCGGGAGAAGATAGAGAACAACCCAGCAAGCCCACAAATAATTCTGACCGTTCGCGGGACGGGGTATAGATTGGTGGGCGAGTATGCTTCGGAATAGAGAGTTTCGGCAGTTTGCCATTTTGTTCTCCTTAATGGCCGCCGCCGCTGTAATGCTGGGATTTGCAATAAATACGGCGGCGGGAATCCTTGCCACTCTTTCTGCCGCCGCCTTTGGCACAGCGTTTTTCGCGTTTACCAAAGCCCGATACAAAAGCATTGCGCGGATTTCAAATCAAATCGATCTTGTGCTTCATAATGCTGACCATCTGTATATTGGTGAATCGGACGAGGGCGAACTTTCCATTCTGCACAGCGAGATAACAAAAATGATGCTGCGTATTCGGGAGCAAAACGACGCGCTGAAAAAAGAACAAGAACATCTTGCCGATTCGTTGGCCAACATAGCCCACCAACTCCGAACTCCGCTCACATCCGCGAACCTCATTCTGTCATTGTTAGCGAATAACCCTGATGAAAACGAGCGGAAAGCATTTGTGCGGGAAACAGAGGAATTGCTTGTGCGGATGGATTGGCTGATTACTTCTCTATTGAAATTATCCCGCTTGGACGCGGGCATTGTGGTGTTCCAAAGCGAGCAGATAGATGTAAACGCTCTTATATGCGCCGCGCTTCGCCCGTTCCTAATCCCAATGGAACTGCACGATATTGATTTGCAAATAGATGTACCGAAAGGGATGATTATCCAGGGCGATTCAGGTTGGCTTTCGGAAGCAATTCAAAACATCCTCAAAAATTGCATGGAGAGCGCAGGCCAGAACGCGAAGATTGAGATTGTTTGCACGGACAACCCACTGTTTACCGAGATTGCATTCCGCGACAGCGGCGCGGGCTTTGAAAAAGAAGATTTACCCTGCCTGTTTGACAGGTTTTATCGTGGGAAAAACCCAAACGCAACAGGATACGGGATTGGACTTTCTCTCTGCAAGATGATTATAACGCGGCAGGGAGGGACGATTACCGCAAAAAATCACCCGCAGGGCGGCGCGATATTTGCCATTCGTTTCTCAAAGTGACGAATCTGTCACCTGAAAGTCACAGAGATGTAAGTTGAAAGCTCTATTATATGGGTAAACCATGAGAAAGGAGACTCACATAATGGAGTTTTTAAAAATCGAAAATCTATGCAAGGTCTACGGCAAGGGCGAAAACCAAGTTACCGCGCTTGACCATGTTTCGCTTACAATCGAAAAGGGGGAGTTTACCGCAATCATCGGCTCCTCCGGCTCCGGTAAATCCACATTGCTTCACATCATCGGCGGCGTGGACGTGCCGACAAGCGGGAAGGTGTATTTGGACGGGCAGGATGTATATGCGGGGAGCAATGAAAAACTCGCCATTTTCCGCAGGCGGCAGGTTGGGCTGATTTACCAGTTTCACAACCTCATTCCCACTCTGAATGTGGTGGAAAACATCACTTTGCCTATCCTGATGGACAAGCGGAAGGTCAACGAGGAACGGCTGAATGACTTGTTGGAACTGCTTGGGCTAAAAGACCGAAAAACGCATTTACCCAACCAGCTTTCGGGCGGTCAGCAACAGCGCGTTTCCGTAGGACGCGCTTTGATGAACGCCCCGGCGGTCATGCTTGCCGACGAACCCACGGGCAGTTTGGACAGCCGAAATGGACATGAAATCATCAATCTGCTGAAATTAAGCAATAAAAAATATAGGCAGACCCTTATCGTCGTCACCCATGACGAAAATATCGCCCTGCAAGCAGACCGCATTATCGGCATATCAGACGGCAAAGTAGTGCGAGACGATAGGGTGCGGCTATGAACATTTTCAACAAAGTTACCCTGCAAGGCATGAAAAAAAGCCGCACACGAACAATTGTAACGGTTATCGGAGTTATCCTGTCCGCCGCCATGATTACGGCAGTTGCTACCTTTGCCGTTTCCCTGCAAAACTATATGGTAAACGGCGCGACCCAGAAATACGGCGGTTGGCATGTCGAGTTTTTGGATGTTGATTCCTCTTTCGTACAGGAACGAACTCTCAACAATGGAGTTGCAAACACCGCAACATTTGAAAATATTGGCTACGCAACACTTGACGGCGGGAAAAACCCCAACAAGCCGTATCTTTTTATAGCCGGATTTAGCAAGGAAGCCTTTGATACCTTGCCCATAACCCTGGTTTCAGGCAGATTGCCGAAAAACAGTGGGGAGATTCTTGTCCCAGCGCACGTCGCGGCAAACGGCGGCGTTAAATTCGCGGTGGGCGACACGCTTTCACTTGCTGTCGGAAGCCGCATGGAGGTCAACAAAAATCTCGGTCAACACGACCCTTACATTTCCGGGGGTGAGCCGGAGAAGGTCAAAGAAACTCTTGTGCCAAAAGCCGAGAGAACCTACACGATTGTCGGTATCTGCGAAAGACCCGGTTTTGAGGAATATTCCGCGCCGGGATACACCTTGATAACAACAACAGCTACAGTAGACAAAGCGGACAACTTCAGCATATTTGTTACGCTTAAAAGCCCGCGCCAAGTCCATGCTTACGCAAGCAAAACAGCCGGAACCCAAGCTTACGTTTTTAACGATAATGTGTTGCGCTTCATGGGTCTTTCGGACGATACGATGTTCAACGCGCTTCTGTACTCGGTTGGCGGCATTTTGGTCGCCCTGATCATGCTGGGCTCGGTTTTTTTGATTTATAATTCGTTCAACTTATCGCTGAACGAACGCACACGGCAGTTCGGGATTCTTTCATCTGTGGGGGCCACAGCAAAGCAGCTGCGGAATTCGGTGCTGTTTGAGGGACTTTGCATTGGTGCAGTCGGCATACCGATAGGCGTTATTGTCGGCATAGGCAGTATCAGGCTTGTGATTTCCGTTGTCGCCCGGAATTTCGGGAACATTCTCTACAGTGCCGTACCTTTAACCTTGACGGTGTCCGCCCCCGCGATTGTCGTTGCGGCGGCGGTTAGCATGGTTACAATTCTGATTTCGGCCTATATCCCGGCTCGAAAGGCCGCAAGCACTCCCGTGATGGAGAGTATTCGCCAGACGAACGAGGTCAAAATTGATTCCAAAGCCGTGAAAACGTCAAAACTCGCGGAGCGTATTTACGGCTTGGAGGGAACTCTTGCGTTAAAGAACTTTAAGAGAAACAAGAAACGCTATCGCAGCATCGTGCTATCGCTTGCTTTAAGCGTAGTGCTGTTTGTATCGGCAAGTGCTTTCGGAACGCATCTGAAACAGGCGGCACAGCGGTCAGTAGTGGACACTGACTATGACATCTGTTTTTCCACGCAGGACACGGACGAAAGCGAAATGTTCCGGCTTTACGACGAATTGAAAACCGCCGACGGGATTTACGAAAGCTCGTACCAAGCGATTTTGACGTATTCATGTGCGGTTAAGGCAAGCGATTTTTCAGACCGCTACCGGAAATACGCGGGTTATGATTTGCCGGACGAAACGGTTAATCTGCCAATGGACATCCAGTTTACCCCGGACAGCGAATATCTGCGTTTTATCGAAAGCTTGGGCTTATCCGCAGAGGAATATACCGGGCAAAATGCGAAAATGATCGCCGCTGCCAAAGCCAAAAAGGTGGATGACACGAAAGACGGGAAGAGCGAGCTGATTGATATGTTCGCGAGTCGTTCCATGAATTTTACAATCGCTCCCAAAACAAATGACAAACCGAAGATGGAACAGGGGCAAAACATAAGCATTACGTTTGTCGATACAATACCGATTGATACGCTCCCAAGGAACCCTTCCGAGGTGAAGTCATACGTTTTTATGGTGGTTGCCCCCTATCAGCTAAAAGAGAAGTTTGAAACCCCCGCTACCCACGCGAATATGGGATTGACCTTTCGGTCAAAGAATCCCTCGCAATCGGTGGCTGAAATGGAAGCGATGATTCAGGGGGTGGGAATTACATCCGAGTATACCCTGTACAATGTGCATAAAATGCTTGAAGAGAATCGCAATATCATATTCGTTGTTGATGTATTCACCTATGTTTTTGTCATTATGATTTCGCTGATTGCGACTGCCAATGTGTTCAACACGATTTCCACGAATCTCAAGTTGCGCAGGCGGGAGCTTGCCATGCTCCGCTCTGTGGGGATGTCTGACCGCGATTTCAAAAAGATGATGAATTTCGAATGTGCCTTTTATGGCCTGAAGGCGTTGTTGTTCGGGCTTCCAATAGCGGGAATCATCTCTTGGCTGATTTACAAAGGGTTAATCATCGGCGGGGCGGACATCGGTTTTACGTTCCCGTGGGGCAGTATCGGAATCAGCGTGTTCAGCGTGTTCTTTGTGGTGTTCATTACAATGCTGTATGCCATTAGCAAGATAAAAAGAGAAAATATTATTGACGCGCTTCGGGATGACATGACTTGATTCAAAACCGATATTAACTTGATAAGTTTTTAAGAAGAATTTTTGGGTAGGAGAAATCTCATTTGATAACTCAGGTGGGTTTACAGACATTGAGGAAATTACGTTTGAAAACTATAGAATACTTAAACAGGAAAGTTCACTCCAAAATTCGTGGTGGCTTTACGATGAAATATACAAAACAGATGGCCTATAT
>DATMYQ010000098.1:0-6183 GCA_035560935.1 Patescibacteria group bacterium
AATATTTACCGGCCACACAGCGCATCGGTTCCAAAGAAATTGTATTGTTTGATTTGTTTAACATCAATTTTGTTTGGGCGTTGAGTACTCCGGATGAATTTTGTGAGACGCTTTTTCCGTTGTTGATGGAAGAACAGAAGAAACTTTGTTTACAGTGTGAAACCGATACGCAAGCCGACGGCACCGAATTACTTAACATTTTGCCACGAGCCACCGCCTGCTCTCTGGAAAAATCCGCGCAGACCGGTAGCAGTGCGCCGGGTGGACTTCCCGAGAACGAACAGGGCGTGGTTCTGTTCTTCAAAGGAGCGGTTGCGGTGGGAGCAGTAGGCCTGAACATTGCTTTGGGCACGGTACTGGCCGAGTCGACCGGCTTTGCCACCGGAGTGGAATTCAATGCGAAGATTGCCAATGTGTTCCGGTTGCATCTCTGGGGCGCTTTGGGAGTGAATCTTGAACCCGGTAAGGAAGAAGTCCGGCTGGCGGGCACCAGTTCGTTGAAACTGTGGGATAAGACGGTCATGGAAGGCAGTTTCAAATTGGCGGCAAGCGCCAATCCTTCCATTGAGTTTAGCGGCCTGCTGGATTTGTTCCCGGATGATAAATCGCCGGTCAAATTTTACACCGGGGAACAAAAGGGGAAAAAATCCCCGATCACCGGACGAATAGACAAAACGAGTATTTTGTATACGGGTGGCCTTCATCTGGAAATAGGCGGCTTTTATTTGGGAGGACATACCAGTTTGCTTGTCAACGGTCAACAAAACCAATGGATATCCACGTTGAAATGCAATGACACGACGATGACTCTCTTGGCGGCAATGGATAGCGAGTTTCTGGTTCTTGCCGGCGAAGTGGATTCTCCGATCAAAATCGGTAATGACATAACCATCAGCGCCGCCAGCTCAACTACAAAGGGGCCCAGCACAACGCTGAAATTTAAAAATACAAACGGTTTGCCCGCATTTGAGTCATTTCGTTTTGACGGAGGCATTACAATATTCGGTAATTCATCCAAGACATTGATTGAGATCAGTTCTAATAAATTCCTGCTGGAAACAAAGACGAAGTTTCTTAGTATTGACAGCAGCCTGACCGTGAGTGGCTCTAGCCTGACGGATATAGCCACATATAAATTCAGCGGGACTCTGGATCTTTCTGAATTTAACTGTTTCATAGAAGGATTGTTGGATCCGTTCCAGACAAAAAATAAGAGCAAGCTTGATAAAATCAGGAACGATGTCAGTAAATATAATGACAAGAAGCAAAAGACGGATTATATTAAAAATCTTGATGAAAAGTATAATAAGCCAGGTTACGATGGGTATAATTATATTGTTCCTCCGCTAAGTCATATTAGCTATTGGGTCAATCTGACCTATGGACAAAATTTTGCACAAAGATTTGGGTATGATGTGTTTGCCCCCTATCCCCGGTGGAATCAACATGATGTTGACGAGGTAAAACAATATTGGGATTATATGAAGGATATCGGCGGGGATTGTAGTCCACCGCAACGCTATGATCTCGGTCGATGGATTAATGGTACGTTTAATGCGATAGTGAAGGATGTCAATGCTTTGGAAAATAAAATTCTGGAAGACATCCGAAAAACCGCCAATGACTTCAATCAGCTATTCAAAGCTTTGCATATCGACACGAAACTCAGCAACGACATTAATAAAGATTTTAATGCGATTATCTCCACCACGGAAACGTTGAACGACAAGATTGCAAAGTGCATTAAAGAAAAGGAAATGCTCGTGAAAATTGAAGAAATAAAATTCAAGGATCTCTCTATCGCAACCCTGAAGTCAAACAATTTTACAGCGTATGTAAAATATGATTTTTTAGGAGAAACGAAAATTCTCGAAAACGGTAACATTGACCTGAAAAATCCGTCGGAGCTGATGAAAACATTATGCGACAAGGTGCTGGCTTTGTGACGGCGATAGTGCAAATATTTATTCAACAGTCTTGAAATCGCTTATCGCCGGGACGGACTAAAAAAAACATGAATCACAGGGTTTCCGGCCCTGTGATTTTTTTGCTCCAACAAGAAGATTACAGAGTGAATAATTTGACTGCCACGCAAAAAAAATCCGCTATCGTCCGGGCGACAGCGGATTTTTTTGCGCAATGGCCAGCGCTATCGAAGGCCAATGAATTTGGGCTTCAATAGCAGCCCGAGGCAAAATCCTACGAAAAATGTAAAGAGCGGCAAAGCTTCTGTCATTGTACTCATCTCCTTGCTGCCGATTCACTTATGGCGATATTACCGGATGGGGTACTCCGCTTTCTTTTTGGACAAATCCTACATGATCTATCAATAGCGTGAGCATAGCCCGATGTCTCTCCTTTTTTCGCTTCTGTTCCGGTCCTGCTAGTCCGGACAAAAAAGAAGCCGCCGGCAGATCCGGACGGACGAAAAGCGAGTAAATGCGAGAAGGTTTTATGTAAGCAGGCTTTCCGGTGTGTTGCCGATAGTGTTATTGTAACGGGAGAATATGACAGAGCTGTGACAAAAGAAAATCGTTTTTGAAACAAATAGTCCGAGCTGGATTCCTTACAATATAAGGAACATGGTATACTCTTCTCATGATGAATAGTAAAATGAGGAGCTTGCTGGAAATTCATTTGGCGGTATTCTTGTTTGGATTGTCCGGCTTATTTGGAAAATTAATATTACTGCCGGCCATGCTGATTGTACTGGGAAGAGTGGTTTTTGCCAGTGCTTTTTTGCTGTTGACGCTGCGTTACTTAAAAATTAACATCCGATTGCATCATTCCCGGCACTATATTGCCATGGCGGCTATGGGGATTGTTTTGGCGGTTCATTGGTGTGCTTTTTATCTTTCTATCCAAATGTCGACGGTGGCTATTGGGTTGCTGACATTTGCGACATTCCCCGCTTTCGTCACTTTTTTGGAACCGGTTGTTTTTCAGGAAAAAATACGTTTGGCCGATGTGGCGACGGCAATGGCGGCCTTTGCGGGTATTCTGCTTGTCATTCCCCGGTTTGCAATCGGTGATCATATCACCCAGGGAGTTTTGTGGGGGCTGCTGTCAGGTTTTACTTATGCGATCTTATCCGTACTGAACCGGAAATATGTAAAACCCTATTCCGGTTTGACGGTGGCGTTCTATGAACAGTTGAGCGCCGCGATTGTGTTGTTGGCATTTTTCTTTTGGCAGCCGGTGGAAATACAAATGCGTGATATTCTTTTACTATGCTTGCTGGGCGTCGTTTTTACGGGAGTTTCACATGCGCTTTTTATTAACAGTCTGAAACATTTGAAAGTCCAGATGGCGGGAATTATTTCTTGTCTAGAACCGGTCTATGGCATTATTTTCGCCGCTCTTTTACTGGACGAAATGCCTACATGGCGGGAAGGCCTGGGAGGGGTCATCGTGCTGAGTGCTGTTTTTTACTCGATGGTCACGTTAGAACAGGGAGTAACGACGTTGCCGCCGGGTAAATCTGAAATCACGAACGGAGGGAAATAACATGGTGATATATATTGGCAGCGGGATCCAATGCATTCATTGATTGGCGCAGAGCCTGGAAGCAGCTGGTGGAGGCAAGTAACAGATGGGTTGCGATGCGGTTTTTTGGCCATAATTATCACGTATGATATCCATAGGCCCGTTGCCAAAGGGGCTTCGGGGTATCGATGGCTTTGGAATTGAATATTTTTTCCTGTTAACCAATATATTTGAAGGAATTAAAAGTATGTGGGAGAATATGTCGTAATACTGGTTTATCTAAATGTGCAGTTAAAATTTGAGATTTAATACAAGCGTATACTGATCTGCCAAACGGGTGCGAAGGCATGGAGCACCAGCTCTTCATCTGATTCACGACCGCCAGATTGCAGTTGAATCGCTGTTGTGCAATTTGGTGGGTGTTTTTATCTTTTAAAACGTTATCTTTCCATAAGATGATATCCCTCCGCTGTCGAAAATAAGGCGAAGGTAAGATAGATTAAAGGAGTAGTGATAAATGGCAGGTCATGCGTTCATAAGCCCGGTGAATTTTATCGAAGCATTGTCGCTGGCATTGGATTTGACATCGACGGGATTGTCTGCGCATCACTCCAGGACGGCGGTGATCGCTTACCGGATGGCCTGCGAATTAGGCTTGAATCAACCGGATCTTCGAACGCTTACTTATGCGGCCTTTTTACACGATATTGGTGCCGCCGCCAATTGGGATGAACGGGAAGACTTCTTGAAATTTCAGCAGACCGGGGATATTTATCAGCATGCGGAAATCGGCTATGACTTACTGAAAAAATCACAGTATTTTGGCCACATTGCCGATGTTATCCGGCACCACCATGACCGTTATGACGGTGGAAATCCTTCGGGAACGGCCGGAGAAAGCATCCCTTTGCTGAGCCGGATTCTCTTCATGGCTGGTGGAATCGACACCTTGCAAAGACAAAAAAAAGGAAAAATATTTGAGATGATTCCCCAGGTTATTCACTGCGTGCAGGAAGCTTCCGGCAGCTGTTTTGACCCGACGCTCGTCGCCGTGTTTCTAAAAATCGCCAAACGGGAAGGCTTTTGGCTGGATATTTTGACGGGCACCTACAACCCCCAATTTATCCGGGAACTGAAATTCAACAAAAAAATCCCATTGGCCTCGGAAGACATGATCCATATTGCCAGCATCTTCGCTTCCCTGGTTGACTCAACCAGCCGGTTCACATTTCATCATTCGCATAACGTGGCGGCGGTAACGGGCTTTTTGGCATCCGCCTACGGATACAGCGAAGACAAAGTCGGATATTACAAGTTGGCCGGATTACTGCATGATCTGGGAAAGCTGGCAGTTCCTAACGCCATATTGGAAAAACCGGGTCGGTTAAGTTCCCGGGAATGCTTTGACGTAAAACGGCATCCTTATTTTACATTGCGCATATTGCAGCGCATAGAAGGTTTTGGCATGGTTGCCGACTGGGCGGGACATCATCATGAAATGCCGAACGGCTGCGGTTATCCGTTTGGCATTGGTGGCAAATCCTTATCACATGGCGCGCGAATGATCGCTGTAGCCGATGTTTACAGTGCGTTGAATGAAAATCGCCCTTACCGTTCCTCGCTGGATGCGGACAGAATCGCCCGGATTATTAAAGATAAAGCGCGAGCGGGTGAACTGGATGCAAAAATTGTTGCAGACTTAATTGCCCAGCAGGAAGCGGTACAGATAGCGCTGCAAAATAGTGTGATGGATCCGTGATGCTGAGATTGCTGGCATATACAGATTGTCTTCTTGTTACGCTCCGCAGGCGGAACGATGCGGCCGCTGAAATGCGACGATAGGGAATGGGCCAAGTTACTGGAACGTGCAGTTTGAAAAAATCTATGGAGACGATAACAGATGAAAAAAGCAATAGTGATCGGGGCTTCATCAGGGATCGGCAGGCAACTGGCCAAAGTACTGGCGGAAAATGAGTATGCAGTGGGACTTGTGGGCAGAAGAACCGAACTTTTGCAAAAACTGCAAAAAGAAATAGCCTCAGATTCCTATATCGCCAGTTTTGATATTTCGCAGGCGGCAGCTAAGAGTGCTCTGGAAGCGCTGATTCAGGAAATGAATGGAGTGGAGCTTATAGTCATCAGTGCCGGCTGCGGTTTTTTGAATCCTGATTTGGATTTTGCCAGGGAAAAAGAAACTATTGAGGTTAACGTAGTGGGTTTTGCAGCTATGGCTAACGTCGCTTTTAAATATTTTCAGGCACAGGGTAATGGGCACATTGTCGGATTATCCTCCATTGCCGCGATCCGGGGAAGTGCTGAAGCTCCGGCGTACAGCGCCTCAAAAGCTTTTGTGTCAAATTATTTGGAAGGGTTGCGAAAAAAAGCCGGCAAACTCGGTCTGCCGATTACGGTGACGAATATGCAGCCAGGGTTTGTCGATACGGCGATGGCGCAGGGAGACGGACTGTTTTGGGTGGCTTCGCCTGAGGAAGCGGCGCGACAGATTTACGAAGCGATTGATGGTAAAAAAAATCACGCATACATAACGAAACGCTGGGGGATCATTGCGGGGTTGCTCAAAATAATCCCGAATTGGCTGTATAACAAAATATGAGAAGAAAAACATCCTTTCATTGCGGAGCTCGGTCTGCGGAGGAAGGATGTTTTGTTAAAAAGTTATCAAAAATCAAAGAAAAC
>DATMYQ010000099.1:0-9232 GCA_035560935.1 Patescibacteria group bacterium
AGCCAAATGATAAATGGTACTATCTTTTTCCCGTAGCAGGGGAATTATTAAGAGGAGGACGTTCGCAGTATGATTGACATCAAAGACCGGGTTCGCAACAGAGCGCTTCATGGAAAAATTGTCAGTGCAGAGGAAGCGGCGGCCATTATCAAGCCGGGAATGAATATCGGCACCAGCGGTTTTACGCCGGCCGGTTACCCCAAGGCGGTGCCGTTGGCACTGGCGGAACGAATCAAAAAAGAAAAATTTCAGGTAAATCTCTGGACCGGCGCTTCGGTAGGCAAGGAGTTGGACGGGGCTTTGGCGGAAGTCGGCGGCATTGCCAAGCGGCTGCCGTATCAGACTAATGATGTGTTGCGCAAAGCGATTAACAGCGGCGCGGTTCAATATGTGGACCTGCACCTGAGCCATGTGGCGCAGATGTCCCGTTACGGCTTTCTGGGCGGTAAGGTGGATGTAGCCATTGTGGAAGCCTGCGCCATTACGGAAGAAGGACATATTATCCCCACGACGTCGTTGGGGAACGCGGCTTCTTTTGTCCAGAGCGCTGATATAGTAATAGTAGAAGTCAATACCAGCCAACCATTGGAGCTGGAGGGCATGCATGACGTTTATATTCCACTGGATCCACCGCATCGTTTGCCGATTCCGCTGGTGAAAGCCGATGACCGGATCGGTACGCCATACATTCCCTGTGGTTTCGATAAAATTACATGTATTGTACCCTGCGATTTGCCGGATGCTGTTCGGCCGCTGGCTCCCATCGATGATGATGCCCGGGCAATGACCGGCCATATGATCGATTTCTTGAAAAAAGAAATCAAAGCGGGCCGGATGCCGGAAAACTTATTGCCGCTGCAATCGGGTGTGGGCTCGGTGGCGAATGCGGTTGTGGCAGGCTTGGCTGATTCGGACTTTACAGACTTAGTAGTCTATACGGAAGTCATTCAGGACGGTATGCTGGATTTGATTGACGCCGGCAAACTGCAGATTGCCTCCGGTACGTCGATTACCCCGTCACCGGATGGCTTGAAACGCCTTTATGCCAATATTGGCGAATATCGCAAAAAAATTATGCTGCGGCCACAGGAAGTGGCAAATCATCCGGAAATAGCCCGGCGTTTGGGCGTTATCGCGATGAATACGGCAATTGAATTTGATATTTATGGTCATGTTAACTCCACTCATGTGATGGGTACGAAAATGATGAATGGGATTGGCGGCTCCGGCGATTTTGCCCGTAACGCCTATTTGACCTTCTTCTTTACCAATTCGGTGGCGAAGAATGGTGATATTTCTTCGATTGTACCGATGTGTTCGCATTTTGATCACAGCGAACATGATGTAGATGTTTTTATTACCGAACGGGGTGTAGCTGATGTAAGGGGTCTGAGTCCGAAAGAACGGGCCCGGGTGATCATCAAAAATTGCGCTCATCCTGATTATCAGCCGTTGCTGATGGACTATCTGGAGAGAGCGGAAAAAGCCACCAAAATGTCCCATACTCCGCATATCCTTTCCGAAGCTCTGTCCTGGCACTGCCGCTTTTTGGAAACCGGCAGCATGAAAATTAAGTAGTCTCCATCAATCCAAATTTCGATAGATAGAGAGTAAAAAAGCTAAGAGGAGGATTTTTACGAATGTGCACGGCTAACAATGAGCAACTGAAGGCCAAAGTGGCGGAGTATACCGCCAAAGTGGAAAAATCCCTGGCCAAGTTCCCGGAGCGGAAAAACCTGGCGCCCAACCGGCTGTATACTCCGTTGGATGTGCCTGCGACTGATTATGAAAAGGATCTGGGCATGCCTGGTGAATTTCCGTTCACCCGTGGTGTTCAGCCGACCATGTATCGGAGCCGTTTTTGGACCATGCGGCAATATGCCGGTTTTGCTACGGCGGAAGAATCCAATAAGCGTTACAAATTTCTGTTGGATGCCGGTCAGACCGGTTTATCCGTGGCTTTCGACCTGCCGACCCAGATTGGTTATGACTCCGATGACGCCATTTCGATGGGCGAAGTCGGCAAAGTAGGGGTGGCGATTGACTCGCTGGCCGATATGGAAATTCTGTTCTCCGGTATTCCTTTGGATAAAGTGTCCACGTCCATGACGATCAACGCGCCGGCGGCCATTTTACTGGCAATGTATATTGCCGTGGCGGAAAAGCAGGGTGTTACTCCGGATCAGTTGGATGGCACCATTCAGAACGACATCTTGAAGGAATATGCGGCCCGGGGTACTTATATCTTCCCGCCGAAGCCTTCGATGCGGTTGATTACCAACATTTTTGAATATTGTTCGAAAAATGTTCCCAAATGGAATACTATTTCTATTTCCGGTTATCATATCCGGGAAGCCGGTTCGACTGCTTCCCAGGAAATCGCTTTCACCATTGCCGATGGCATTGCCTATGTGGATGCAGCGATTAAAGCCGGTTTGGACGTTGACGCGTTTGCCGGACGGTTGTCCTTCTTCTGGAATGCGCACAACAACGTATTGGAAGAAGCGGCCAAATTCCGTGCTTCCCGCCGGATTTGGGCCAAAGTGATGAAAGAACGCTTCAATGCAAAGAATCCTAAATCCTGGATGCTCCGGGTGCATACGCAAACCGCCGGTTCGATGCTGACGGCGCAACAACCGGAAAACAACGTGGTCCGGGTTACCTTGCAGACCGTGGCAGCTGTACTGGGTGGTACTCAGTCCCTCCACACCAATTCCAAAGACGAAGCGCTGGCATTGCCGACGGAAGATGCGGTACGGGTAGCACTCAGAACCCAGCAAATCGTAGCTTATGAAAGCGGTCTGGCCGATACGGTGGATCCGCTGGCTGGTTCTTACTATATTGAAGCACTGACCAACAAAATTGAAGAAGAAGCCTGGGAATACATCAAGAAAATTGATGATCTGGGCGGGGCTCCTGCGGCTATTGAAAAAGGCTATATTCAACGGGAAATTCAGGACAGCGCCTATAAATGGCAAATGGAAGTGGAAAAGAAAGAACGGATTATCGTTGGTGTCAACCAGTTCCAGATCGCAGAAAAACCGGTGGAAGGCCTGCTGCGGGTAGACGCTTCGGTTGGCGAACTGCAGAAAAAGAAACTGGCCGAGCTGCGCAGCAAGCGCGACAACGCTGCGGTACAAGCAAAACTGGCAACGCTGGAAACCGCTGCTAAAGAAGAAAATACCAATTTGATGCCAATCATACTGGATGCGGTTAAAGCCTATGCCACCTTGGGAGAAATCTGCGGCGTGTTGCGCAAAGTATTCGGTGAATACGAAGCCAACGTCAGCTTATAAGCGAGAGTAGGAGGGACAACACAAAAATGGAAAAGAAAATCAGAGTATTAGTAGCAAAACCCGGTCTTGACGGTCATGACCGCGGCGCCAAGGTTGTAGCCCGGGCTCTTCGCGACGCCGGCTTTGAGGTCATTTATACCGGCCTGCGCCAGACACCGGAACAGATTACCGAAGCGGCATTGCAGGAAGACGCTAACGTCGTGGCGCTCAGTCTCCTCTCAGGTGCTCATAATCATCTGTTTCCCCGGATTGTGGAGCTGTTGAAAGAAAAGGATATGAAAGATGTTCTGGTGATTGGCGGCGGTGTTATTCCTGACGCTGACATTCCCGGTCTGAAATCCGCCGGTGTAGCGGAAGTTTTCACTCCGGGCACTCCGACCGGCGACATCGTGGAATTTATTAAAACCAATGTAAAAGCATAAGATTTGTATTTTGGCGACGAATAGGCCGTCATGGCCGGTGAGGGAAATATACCTGCCGGCCATGTACGGCTTACGCCGCAATGCAGAAATGTTGCTGAAAGCGATCGAGGCTCTTGTTGTTGTATATTGAGGGTTGAACCATAGGATGGTGGATGTCATGAAATTGACGGATGATTTGCTGGCGGGCTCACGCCGGGCG
This sequence comes from Patescibacteria group bacterium, assembly GCA_035560935.1. Taxonomy (GTDB): domain Bacteria; phylum Bacillota; class Negativicutes; order Sporomusales; family Sporomusaceae; genus DATMYQ01. The sequence continues at coordinate 3,918 of DATMYQ010000099.1, forward strand.
CTTTCACGGGCAATAACTGAAGTGGAAAATGAGTACGATGATGCGATACAGATTATGCAGGAATTGTATCCCCATACTGGCGGTGCCTACGTCATTGGTGTCACTGGCCCGCCTGGTGCCGGTAAAAGCACGCTGACGGACAAAGTGGCCAAAGCGTATCGGCAACAGGGAAAAACGGTGGGGATTATCGCGATTGATCCTACCAGTCCATTTTCCGGCGGGGCCATTTTGGGTGACCGGATTCGAATGAATGAGCTGACGCTGGATGAGGGCGTGTTTATTCGCAGCATGGGAACCCGCGGGAGTTTGGGTGGTCTGTCCCGGAAAACGGCGGAAACGGTCAAAATCCTGGATGCCTTTGGAAAAGATATTGTTATAGTGGAAACTGTGGGTGTGGGGCAGTCGGAAGTGGATGTGGTCAAGGCTGCAGATACGACATTACTGGTTTTGGTTCCCGGTTTAGGGGATGATATTCAGGCGATCAAGGCCGGTATATTGGAGATTGGCGACGTGTTTGCCATCAACAAAGCCGACCGGGACGGAGCCGATCGACTGAATACGGAGCTGGAAATGATGCTGGATCTGAACCAGGATTCACAGGCCTGGCGTCCGCCGATAAAGCGTACCGTTGCCAATCAGGGAACCGGTATCGCAGAACTGGTGGATACCCTGGAAGCGCACCGCCAGTATCTTAAGGACTCCGGTGAATTGTCACGACGCCGGGCAGCGCGGTCCCGCGATGAATTGTTGCATCTGCTGCAGGAACAATTGGGGCGTTATATTTTGAAACAGGTTATGGAGTCAGGCCAATTTAACCGCCTGTTGGAAAAAGTGGACCGGCGGGATCAGGATCCGTACAGTGCGGTCCGGGAAATTTTATCTTCTCATTTGCGCGCCTGATTCCGTCCGGCTGCCCGGGTGGAACGATTTACAAAATGTTCAAAAAGGTTACTTTAATTACTTTAATGATTTTGGGTATAGTATAAAAGGGTTTACGATAATTCCCGCGAATTATAAAGATTTTGAGGAGGTATATATTATGGCAAGACAGTTCAATGTATTAAAAGTGGACCACATCGGTATCGCTGTTAAAGATATGGAGCAGGCTAAAAAATTCTATACCGATGTTTTGGGACTGACCGCTATGGGAGAAGAAGTGGTGGAAGAACAAAAAGTTAAGGTTTGTTTTATTCCCTGTGGTGACAGCGAAGTAGAACTGCTGGAGTCCACTTCTCCTGATGGCCCGGTGGCCAAATTTATCGAAAAGAATGGTGAAGGTATTCAACATATCGCATTTAAAGTCGATAATATTGAGGCCGCGTTGTCAGCGCTGAAAGAAGAAGGCGTTCGCATGATCGACGAAAAACCTCGCTATGGTGCGGGTGGCGCCAGTATCGCTTTTATGCATCCCAAAGCGACCGGCGGTATTTTGATGGAGCTGTCGGAGCGTAAATAGTCCGTTACCGGTCCAATGGCCGGTTCAAATGATGGAGGTGGAGTATGTCTACAGTTCAGGAAAAAATACTGGATCTCAAAAAACGCCAGGAACAGATTAAATTGGGTGGTGGCGCCAAGCGGATCGAAAAGCAGCATGCGTCCGGCAAGTTGACGGCGCGGGAACGGGTAGCCAGACTGCTTGATCCGGAGTCCTTTGTGGAATTGGATCAATTTATTCGTCACCGTTGTACTAACTTTGGACAAGAAGCCAAAGAACTGGCGGGCGACGGTTGTGTCACTGGTTACGGCACCGTGGAAGGCCGGTTGGTATATGTTTTTGCCCAGGATTTTACCGTTGAGGGTGGTTCCCTGGGTGAAATGCATGCTGCAAAAATTGTAAAAGTACAGAAGCTGGCCATGAAAATGGGAGCGCCGCTCGTTGGAATCAATGATTCCGGCGGTGCCCGTATTCAGGAAGCGGTAGACGCTCTGTCCGGCTATGGTAAAATTTTCTACGAAAATACACTGGCTTCCGGTGTGATTCCGCAGATTTCCGTCATTATGGGACCTTGTGCCGGTGGCGCGGTGTATTCACCGGCGCTGACCGATTTCATCTTCATGGTGAAGAATACCAGCCAAATGTTCATCACCGGTCCTCAGGTCATTAAGTCGGTTACTGCGGAAGAAGTGACTGCTGAACAACTCGGCGGCGCTATGACTCATAACATGACTTCCGGCGTGGCGCATGTGGCCTGTGACAATGATGATGACTGCATGCAGCAGGTGCGGGCGCTTTTGGCCTATCTGCCGGGCAACAACATGGATGAAGTTCCCCTGCTGCCCTGTGAGGACGATCCCAACCGGATGGACGAAGCGTTGAACACACTGCTGCCGGATGATTCTAACCGCCCTTATGATATGAAAGATATCATTAAATCCATTGTCGATAATGGTGAATTTTACGAAATTCATGAGCATTTTGCCCGCAACATTATCACCTGCTTTGCCCGTTTCGACGGCATGCCGGTGGGGATTATCGCCAATCAGCCGTCAGTAATGGCCGGTTGCCTTGATATCAGCGCATCGGATAAATCGGCTCGGTTTATTCGTTTTTGCGATGCCTTCAATCTGCCGCTGGTTAACCTGGTGGATGTTCCCGGCTTCTTGCCGGGCACCGATCAGGAATATGGCGGGATCATTCGCCATGGCGCGAAAATGCTGTATGCGTATTCGGAAGCGACGGTGCCGAAAATTACCGTTATCACCCGCAAAGCCTATGGCGGTTCTTACCTGGCCATGTGCTCCCAGGACTTGGGTGCTGATCAGGTGCTGGCATGGCCGACGGCAGAAATCGCCGTTATGGGCCCTGCTGGTGCGGCCAACATCATTTTCCGCGGCGACCCGGAAGCCAAAGCAAAAACTGACAAATACGTGGAAGATTTTGCGACTCCGTACAAAGCGGCGGAACGTGGGTTCGTAGATATCGTTATCGAGCCGAAAGAAACCCGGCCGCGGATTATTACCACACTCAATATGCTGGCTACCAAGCGTGAAGCCCGTCCGGCTAAAAAACACGGCAATATTCCGCTGTAACCGGTAAAGAAAGGGGCTGTTAACGTGGGTTTATTTGATTCCCTGTTTGGTAGCAAACCGGAACCGAAAAAGAAAAAAGTAAAAAGTGAAGCAGTTGCTCCCGTTGCACCTGCGTCTTCTTCGGATGAGGGTGTGAGCCCGGAGTTGATTGCAGCTATTGCGGCCAGCATGTATGTGAAGGACGATGCGGCGGTGGTAGCGGCCATTACGGCGGCGGTTTATGAAATGATGGGTACCACCAACCTGGTGGTGCGTATCCGCCGTACCAGCAGTAGCTGGGCAGTCAGCGGTCGACAAAAATTGATGGACAGCCGCGAGTTTGCCTGATGCCGTGAGTCAGCCGGAACGTTCTGTTATCCTTCCGTGGTCTGTGACCCGGGTAATTATAATTGATTATAAGTATGGAGGCTGATGTAATGAGAAAGTTTAACGTAGTAGTCAATGGCATGAGTTATGAAGTGGAAATCGAAGAAGTAGGCGGTGCGGCTCCCCGCGTGGCAGCAGCTCCTGTAGCAGTTGCAGCTCCGGCTCCGGTTGCGGCGGCACCTGCTCCGGCGGCAGCACCTGCTCCCGCTCCCGCAGCTAAGGCGGCTCCGGTGGAGGTATCTGCCGGCGATACGCCGATCAGTGCGCCAATGCCTGGTAAAGTGACCAAAATTGTAGCTAAACCCGGTCAGAAAGTGGCCAAAGGTGACGTGGTTATGATTCTGGAAGCCATGAAAATGCAAAATGAAATTGGCTCCCCTGTCGCCGGCACGGTGAAATCGATCGCTGTCGCTGCCGGTCAGAGCGTCAAACCGGGTGAAGTGATGGCTGTTATCGGCTAATTGTCAAAGTATATTTTCTCGGTTCTCTTTCGTGCGGCGATGGGTTCATCGCCGCATGGAAGATGGACTGTGAAAATGCGGAGTCAATTCCGCAGTATAAAAGTTTGGAGGGAAAAAAATGGAAGCTTTGTTGCAACAGTATCCTTGGCTGGACGAACTTCTGATGGGGTTTCTTGGCCTGAGCTGGAAGCACATCGTAATGTGGCTCATCGGTGCAGTACTTATTTATCTGGCTGTAAAAAAAGATTATGAGCCCGCATTACTGTTGCCAATCGGTTTTGGCGCTGTTTTGGCCAATATACCGGGTTCATCAGCCGTATCTCAAGTTCCTGGCGAGGAAGGTTTTCTCATTGTGTTGTATCACGCAGGGATTGCTAACGAATTGTTTCCGGTATTAATCTTTATTGCGATTGGTGCGATGTGCGATTTTGCGCCATTGATCCGGCGACCGTCGGTCATGTTGTTTGCCGCTGCCGCCCAATTCGGTATTTTTGCCACTGCGATTGGTGCTACATTGGTGGGTTTCTCGTTTGAACATGCGGCTTCGATTGGTATCATCGGCGCTGCCGATGGTCCGACTACCATTTATGTGGCCAGCCGTTTTGCTAAAGAACTGCTGGGACCGTTGTCTGTGGCTGCATACTCTTACATGTCTTTGGTTCCGGTGATTCAGCCGCCGGTTATTAAGGCGCTGACTACGGAAAATGAACGGAAGATTAAAATGAGCTTTCTGGGTGAAGAGCCGGTATCACAGACCACGAAATTCCTGTTCCCCATTATGATTGTATTGATTGCCGGTATGGTCGCCCCGATTTCAGTTGCTTTGATTGGCAGCCTGATGTTTGGCAACCTGTTAAGAGAAGCTGGCGTTGTGGAAAATTTATCTAATTGTGCACAGAATGAATTGGCTAATCTGGTTACTCTTGTGTTAGGAATTACCATCGGTGGCACCATGGCGGCTGAGCGGTTTCTGACCGTGGAAGTAGCATTAATTATGGCGCTGGGCGCAGTGGCGTTCGTATTCGACACCGCTGGTGGCGTACTGTTTGCCAAACTGATGAATATGTTCAGCCCGACCAAGATCAACCCGATGATTGGTGCTTGCGGCATTTCGGCATTCCCCATGTCGGGACGGGTTATCGCAAAAATGGCGCTGAAAGAAGATCCGACCAACTTTATCATCCAGCATGCTATTGGCGTTAACGTCGCCGGGCAGGTTGCCTCCGTCGTCGCTGGCGGTTTGGTGCTGGCGCTGATTCCCGCGTTGACGAAGTAAAGGAGGTTTGCAAAATGGATGGAGCTGTTTCAAAAGCGGTTACGATGATGCTGATTGCGTTGCCGACTATGTTTGCTGTAATCGCCGTATTTATCGCAGCCACAAAAATGCTGCATAGAGCCTTCCCGGCGCCGGTTGAAGAAGATGAAGACGGGGAAGACTAATTTAAAAAATACAATTGA
>DATMYQ010000100.1:0-4383 GCA_035560935.1 Patescibacteria group bacterium
GATCACCGTACCGCTGCCACCGCTGAAGGCCTGCCAGGCTTTCTCCAACGAGATAATGACGGCTTCCCGCCCGCTGCCTGATTCCACAAAACGCACCGCCGCCGCCACTTTCGGTCCCATGCTGCCTGGGGCAAAATGACCTTCCTCCATATATTGCCGGGCCTGTGCCGTAGTCATTGACACCAGCTCCTGCTGCTGCGGCTTCCCATAATAAATGCAAACCCGTTCCACTTCCGTCAACAACAAAAAGGCGTCGGCTTCCACCGCCACCGCCAGCAGCTGGCCCGCCAAATCTTTGTCAATCACCGCTTCCGCGCCAACCAGGCCGGCAGCGGTTCTGACCACGGGAATACCGCCGCCCCCGGCCGCCACCACAATGGTCCCCGAATCGAGCAACCCCTTGATCAACCCGGCTTCGACAATTTCCAGCGGTTCCGGCGAAGGCACCACCCGCCGCCAGCCTCGTCCGCTGTCTTCCCGTAGAATGTGCCCTTTGGCCGCCATGATATTCGCCGCTTCCTCTTCAGAAAAGAAGGGGCCCACATATTTGGTCGGATTCTGGAACGCCGGATCGCGCAAATCTACGACCACCTGAGTAATCACCGCCACTACCGGTGTCGGCAAACCCGCTTGTTCCAGATAATTCCCCAAGGTCTGGCTAATGGCGTATCCCAAAGACCCCTGAGTATTGGCCACGCAGACGTCCAGTGGCATCGGCGGCACAACATCCCTGGCTACTTCATTTTTCAGCAGCAAATTCCCTACTTGAGGCCCATTACCATGGGTGATGATAATCCGGTGTCCCTGTTTGACCAGCTCCGCCACATGGGCACAGGTACTGCTGATGTTCTTCCACTGTTCATCCCGGGTACCCTTTTCATGTGCTTTGGTTATGGCGTTACCGCCAAATGCCAGCAGAATGGTTTTCGACACAGAAGTTCCCCCTTTCTTTTTGCCGCGGTCCTTATGGTATAAAAGACGCGCAGCCAGTGGCAACGCGTCTTTTATACCAATATACAGAACTCAAACCCATTTATGCAGAAAATTCCTGCCGCTAGCGGCAGCTGGTACAAACACCGGGATTTCGTTGTTACACGTTATCCCCCGGGCGGCATTCTTCGCAATCATTGGCAATACCCAAGCGGGTAAATATTTCAAACAAAACGCTGATTCCCACGGCGACGATGGTCCCCAAGGCCATGCCTTTCAGTTCAATCGTGCCAAATTTTACGGCAGCGCCGCTGATCCCGCTGACTAAAACCACGGAAGTCAGAATCAGATTGCGGGATTTGGTATAATCCACTTTCTTTTCGATCAGCATCCGGATACCGGCCGCGGCAATAACCCCGAACAGCAGGATGCATACGCCGCCCATAACCGGCGAAGGAATGCTGCGAATCAGCGCAGCGAATTTACCGACAAAGGAAATGAGGATGGCAATAACGGCAGCGCCGCCAATGACCCAAACACTAAAGACTTTGGTGATCGCCATAACGCCGATGTTTTCGCCGTAAGTGGTGTTGGGCGTGGCCCCCACCAAACCGGACAGGATATTGGAAATGCCGTCGCCCAGCAGCGAGCGGTCCAGCCCCGGATCCTTGATCAAATCTTTTTCCACGATGTTGCCGGTGACCACCAAGTGTCCAATGTGTTCCGCCAGCACCACCATCATCGCCGGCATGATCATCAGAATGGCGTCCATCCGGAACACCGGCGCGTACAGGGTGGGAATTTCAAACCAGGGAGCCTTGGCGATGCTGTCCAGGTCGACAATCCCCATGAACAGCGAAAAGATATATCCGGACACAACCCCAATCAGCACCGGAATCGCCGCCAGGAAGCCACGAAATAAAATGGAGCCCAAAATAGTGCAGGCCAGCGTGAACATGGATACGGTAATGGCCGTGGCGTAAGGAATATGCAGCTGTTCCATCAGCTTACCGGTCAAACCGGCCATATCCGTCGCCACCGGCGCCAATTCCAAGCCGATAATCGCCACAATGGCCCCCATGGCCGCCGGCGGGAAAATCACGTCCAGCCAGTCGGTGCCGGCGATCCGGATAATTTGCGACACCACGATAAAAAAGACGCCGAAGGCGATAAACCCGCCTTGTGCCGCCGCATAGCCTCCCAGACTGGGAATGGCCATAATCGCGAATACCGGAGAAATGAACGCAAAGCTTGAGCCCAGATAAGCCGGAATTCTCCCCCGGGAAACAATCAGATAGATCAGAGTACCCACGCCGTTCATCAGCAGGGATGTTGCCGGATTCACCTGAAATAGAAACGGCACCAAAACCGTCGCGCCAAACATGGCAAACAAATGCTGCAAACTCAGCGGAAACGCTTCCGCCAATCCAACTTTCTCACCGACATCGTATCGTATCTTTCCGTTTTTCATAAACCTCTCATCCGCCCTTTCCTATTTTCATGCCATTGACTTTGACTCTAAGCGGTTTCCAAACTGCAAAGATAATAAAGATAAGTGCAGTTAACGCATCGCAGATCTTCCGCTTATTGTCTGTTTGTCAGCACCACCTTCCTGTTCCGCCGCCAATCACTGCTGGAACCCTACTCCCCGATGATGATTGCTTTCAGCAAAAAAGCGCCTTCGCCTCTCCATGATTCCGCCGGAACATCCGGTTTTTCACATTGATTCAGCTACGGCGCTGCAGGACCCTGCGCCAACAACGGTCCTATTATTATAGCAATATTCTTACTCAACGGCAAAACTCCTGCATATTCATTCCATTTCCGCGATAACTTGCAAATAATATTCCATATAGCCGTTCTTCTAACCGTTTTTCTGCGACCGGTAAAAGGAATAGGTTAACGGCGCTTCCTGGTTGACCAGCCGGCCTGCCGTAATGCTGGCGACAAACAGGGTGTGCGTGCCAACGTCGTTGCTCTTTTCCGGTTGAATCGTGCCTTCCAGATAGGCCACACAGTCTTTTAAAATCGGACAGCCGTTTTTTCCCAACAGATAATCCACTCCCGCAAACTTATCCACGCTGCGGCCAGAACGATAGCCAAAATCTTTTACCAATTCACACTGGTCCTGCCGTAAAATATTGATGGCAAACCGCTGACTGGTTTTTATAAAATCATGAGTTAGATTTCTCTTATTCAGGCATAATGCCACCTGCAGCGGTCGGCTGGTCAGCTGGAAAATCGTGTTGGCACACTGACCGTTCATTTTGTCTCCGTCAATAGAGGTAACAATGTATAGCCCGTAGCTGATCGTGTCCAATGCGGCAGCCGCCGTTCCTTCTCCCGCATCCAGTATGGCTTCCGCTGTCAGGGGCTGCCGGCTGTCTTCCAGTAAAATGAACTGTTCCGGACCCACACCGCACAGCGGGCATTTATCCGGTGGCGCATCTCCTTCGTGGATATAGTCGCATACGGTGCATTTCCAGCGTTTGCCCGCAACCATAGTCACAGGCGTCTCAGCCTTGACGCTTTCGTCCGGAACAAACTCTTCCGGACCCACGCCGCACACCGGACAGGTTTCCGGCGGCTGATCCCCTTCATGAATATAGCCGCATACAGTGCACTTCCAACGTTTAGCCACAGCGGCAGACGCCTTGGTTCCCACACTTTCCTCCGGAACAAACTCTTCCGGACCTACACCACACACCGGACAGGTTTCCGGTGGCTGATCCCCTTCATGAATATAGCCGCATACGGTACACCGCCATTTTTTCATTGCGGTTTTCCCTCCTTTTCCTATTCCTGTTTTTATTGATGACCAGCCTGACGCCGCTTTCCCGTTCCTGACATTTTTTCAATTCCCGCTGCCAAAATCATTTGACAATTTAATTTCAGTCTATGTTCACCTTGCAAATTTGTCAACGATTTGATAACATTTATAAAAGCAGCCCGGCATTTAGTCGGCTCACGGCAAACTAAAGCAAGCATAGGGAAGGAAAGTACCCGCTTATGATCACACCAGAGCTCATCGCCCGTATTAATGAACTGGCCCGGAAAAGCCGACAAGAACCGCTGACCGAAGCGGAATTGGCGGAACAGGCCCAGCTGCGACGGGTATATATCGATAACATTAAAGGTCAGGTCAAAGATCACCTGGATAATGTCACCATCGTCGACCATGATGCGGACTGCAGCTGCGGCTGTAAGCAGAAGCATTAAACCTTTGGACGATACCGCCTCCGGCGAAATCAGATGGTAAGTTCAGCAAAGCAGCTGTTTCCTTTTTTATAAGGTTCAGCTGTTTTTTTTTTACCTTCGGCTGACACCGGTAGTTTCCGGCATCCCTTCATTGCATTGCCTGGATTTCCCGGTTCCATGCCCGCTGCTTATTGAACCGGCCCTATACCTCTTCATTTCTTCCCTGTTTGGTCTCCCACAAATATACATTACAGG
>DATMYQ010000101.1:0-3906 GCA_035560935.1 Patescibacteria group bacterium
GGCGCGTATGGAACAGGAATTAGAGGCCTTGCGTCAAGCGGCCGCAGCAGAAATTTCCCAGGCTGGTGATGTGGAACAGCTGAATACCTGCCGGGTAAAATACCTGGGGAAAAAGGGTCTGTTAACCAGCGCTCTGCGGGGGATGGGAGCCTTATCGCCGGAAGAGCGCCCACGGATTGGACAAATTGTCAACGACATCAGGGCTGAATTGGAAACCGCCATTGACAGCAAAAATGATTTGCTGAAACAGCAGGCGATGCGCAAACGGCTGGCATCGGAACGGATTGACGTGACGTTGCCGGGCCGCAAGCGGACTCCCGGCCATAAACACCCGCTGACGATGACGCTGGACCGCATCAAGGAATCTTTTTTGCGGATGGGCTTCGACGTGGCGGAAGGACCGGAAGTGGAGCAGGATTACTACAACTTTGAAGCGCTGAACTTACCGAAAGACCACCCGGCCCGCGACATGCAAGACTCCTTTTATATTACGCCGGAGTTTTTGCTGCGGACCCACACGTCGCCGGTGCAGGTGCGGACCATGCAGTCCACGGAACCGGGAAAACCGGTAAAAATCATTGCGCCGGGCAAAGTGTACCGCCGGGATTATGATGCGACCCATTCACCGATGTTTCATCAGGTGGAAGGCCTGGTGGTGGACAACGGCATCCGTTTTTCCGACCTGAAAGGTACTTTGGAAATGTTTATCCACGATATTTTCGGCAGTGACGTGCGCGTGCGCTTTCGTCCCAGCTTTTTCCCGTTTACGGAACCCAGCGCGGAAGTGGATATTTCCTGCGTGATCTGCGGCGGCAGCGGCTGCCGGGTTTGTTCCGGCACCGGCTGGCTGGAGATACTGGGCTCTGGCATGGTTCATCCCCGGGTATTGGAGATGAGCAATTTTGATCCCGCCCAGGTGAGCGGTTTTGCTTTCGGCATGGGTGTGGAACGAATTGCCATGCTGGTATACGGTATTGACGATCTGCGACTGTTCTTTGAAAATGATCTACGGTTTTTATCACAATTTTAAACGCGGGGGAGGATGGCAATGCGCGCTTCAATAAAATGGTTGAAGGATTATGTGGATTTTCAGGAAACACCGGAAGTATTGGCGGAAATGCTGACCATGGCCGGTGTTCCTGTGGCGACATTGGAATATCCCGGTAAGGGAATTGAAGGAGTAGTGACCGGTAAACTGAGTGTGGTGGAAGTGCATCCCGGCGCGGATAAATTATCCATCTGCAAGGTTGATGTGGGAACGGAAATCCTGACGATTGTCACCGGGGCCAACAATATCCGTCAGGGCGATATCGTTCCGGTGGCGAAGGTAGGCGCTATGCTGCCGGGGGGACTGGAGATTCAGCCTACGGATTTGCGGGGCGTGCTGTCGTACGGTATGCTGTGCTCGGCGGATGAGTTGAATATGGATGCAAAAATTGTACCGCCGGAACTGCGGAACGGCATTTACATTTTACCGGCGGATACGCCACTGGGCGTGGATGTCCGCACCGTGACCGGACTGGACGATGTAATACTGGAATTTGAACTGACCGCCAACCGGGCCGACTGTTTCAGCATCTTGGGCCTAGCCCGGGAAGTGGCGGTTCTGACCGGCGGCGTCATGAGAAAACCGATGCTGACGCTGCGGGAAACCGGCAGTGAAAAAGCGGGCGCGCTGGCGAAAGTCAGCATTGAAACGCCGGAGCTTTGCCCCCGGTTTGCCTGCCGGATTTTTCAGGAAGTGAAGATCGGACCTTCGCCGGCATGGATGCAGCAGCGGCTGCAGGCGGCGGGTATGCGTCCCATCAGCAATGTGGTTGACGTGACCAACTTTGTCATGCTGGAAATGGGTCAGCCGATGCATGCCTATGACTATAACCTATTGTCGCGGCACAGCATTGTGGTGCGGAAAGCGTATGCCAACGAACCGCTGACCACGCTGGATGACGTGAAACGTGACTTGAACCATGAGATGCTGGTGATTGCGGACGCGGCCCAGGCAGTGGGCCTGGCCGGAGTCATGGGCGGTTTGGCTACGGAAATTTCCTCTTCCACCCGCACCGTTCTTTTGGAAGCGGCTGCCTTCAACGGCCCCAGTATTCGGCGGACTTCGCGGGAGTTGGGAATGCGCTCGGAAGCCTCTGGCCGTTTTGAACGGGGTGTCGACACCGCCAACATCATCCAGGCGCTGGACCGGGCGGCGTCTCTGCTGGAAGAAATGGGCGCCTGCAAGGTTTGTCCGGAAATTGTGGATTGCTATCCCGGCATGACGGTGCCGAAGCAGATCACGTTTACTGCGGAACAAATCAATACGTACCTGGGAACGGAAGTCCCGGAAGGAACGATGACGGACATTTTAAAACGCCTGGGCTTTGACGTGAACAAACAAGCGGAGCAGATCACAGTGACGGCGCCGACCTGGCGGGGAGATGTCACCGGCCCGGCGGATATCAGCGAAGAAATTGCCCGGATTTACGGTTTTGACAAGATTCCGTCCACCACTCCGGTCAGCGCCATGGAACGCGGACGTCAAAGCTTTACGCAGATGGTGACGGACCGGATTAAGACCTTGCTGACGGGCGCGGGAATGACGGAAATTATTTCCTTTAGCTTCGGCCATCCGCAGCAGCTGGACAAGCTGAGCATTCCTCAGGACAGCCGTTTGCGCCGGATGATTGAAGTGCTCAATCCCATCACCGATGATTTCCCGGTACTGCGCACCACCTTGCTGGGCGGCGTGCTGGATACGGTTGTCCGCAATCTGTCGCGCAAAAATGATGACATTCAGATCTTTGAAATCGGTCCGGTTTACCATCCGGAATCCTTGCCGCTGGAGACCTGGCCCAAAGAACCGGTGATGCTGTGCGGCGCTTTCTGCGGTCGGCGGGAAACGGCGGGCTGGAACCAGTCCCGTGAATCCGTGGACTTCTATGACGCCAAGGGAAATGTGGAAGTGCTGCTGGCGGGATTGGGAATTGAAGGCTATGAAGTCTTAACCGATGAACAGCCGTTTTTGCATCCCGGCAAGACAGCGCTGCTGCGGCAGGGAACGGAAGAACTCGGCTTCGTCGGTGAAGTACATCCGCAAGTGCTGGCGTCCTTTGGCATCAACCGTCCGGTTTGTATTTTTGAATTGAATGTGGATCAGCTGGTTCAGCATACCCGCCTGATTCCCCAATATTACAGCCTGCCCAAATATCCGGCGGTGACCCGGGATTTGGCCGTCATTCTGCCGCTGAACGTTTCCTCTGCGCAAGTGGAACAGGCGATTCGGGAGCAGGGCGGAAAATTACTGCACAAAGTGCAATTGTTTGACGTGTATGCGGGCCAACAGGTGCCGGAAGGATTCCGCAGCCTGGCCTTCGCGCTGACTTACCGTTCGGCGGAACGGACCTTGACGGACGAAGAAGTGGACGGCGACCATCAACAAATGCTGGCGTATCTGGAAAAGAACCTGAACGCGAAATTGCGGCTGTAAGCAATCTCTGAAACCGGGGATAAAACGAGTGATAAGATAATATAAGATAAAAACGGCGGACTGCAGTCAGGCGGTTCGTCTTTTTATTTTATCGAAAGTGGCAGGATTATGATTTATCTGGTAGAATAGATTAGGATATTAGCAGATATTTGACACAGGATTGGGTGGAATGTATGAGCGGTAAAAAAAGCAAGGTGACCGTTGAGATAATGGGTGAGGTTTGTACCTTGAAAGGTGATATTGAAGTGGAACGGATTGTCCGGGTGGCGGCGATGGTGGATGAACGGATGCAAAAAATCGCCCGGGGGAATTCGCGGCTGTCACCCACCAAGGTCGCGGTATTGATGGCGCTGAATCTGGCGGATGAATATTTGCGGCTGGAGCAGGATTATCTGGAGTTGATCGACCTGGTAAAGGAAGAGAAGGAG
>DATMYQ010000102.1:0-5155 GCA_035560935.1 Patescibacteria group bacterium
GTTTATTTTTTGTTATACTGGGTATATTGTTCAGGGGTATGTCTGCTGAGCACGATTGATATATACTTATATTTTTTGCGGTGAAATGATTGGAGCGTAGCTAAAAATGAATTCTCATTTTGCAAACGATGCGACGGAAGCTTTGGGCAAACGTCCTATACCATGGTTGTTGTTGTCCTACTCGTTGCCGGCCATGTTGGGTTTAATTGCGATTGCTTTATATGAAACCATTGATCGGATTTTTGTGGGACAATTCGTCGGTAATGAAGGATTGGCAATAATGGCTGTAGGTATGCCATATGTTATTTTACTGACTGCTTTTTGTGTAATGCTACGCATAGGCGGCAGTTCGGTGATCTCACGCTTTTTGGGAGAGGGAGATCAAAAAATGACGGAAAAAGCATTAGGTACGTCATTTGCTTTATTGGCAGCAGGGGGAATATTGCTGGCTGTGGCAGGTAATCTATTCGCACCGGCTATTGCCAGAATTAGTGGAGCTACAGAACAAATGCTGTTGGATACGGCGCAATACATTATGATTCTTTCGACGGGTGCTCCGTTTTTGTTCATTGGTAATGGGGCCAATGCCTTGATGCGTGCAACCGGTTCTCCGCGCAAAGGGTTGGGATTGATTGTCAGTTCTTGTGTTGCGAATGTATTGTTGGATTTTTTGTTTGTAGCTTACTGGGAGTGGGGGGTCCCGGGCGCAGCCTGGGCTACGGTTCTTTCCCAGGCACTGGGCGCTGGTTATGGAATTTGGCACTTTACCAGACCGACTTCGCCGGTGAGGCTATACTGGCAAAGCCTTGGCTTTACCTCGGTTCTAGTTCGTGAAATCATTGGGGTTGGTTTTGCGTATGCGATGTTTGAATTAAACTTTTTGGTAGTAGTTACGCTGGCGAATCATATGCTGGAGAGTTATGGAAGTACACTGGCGTTAGCCAGTGTTGCCGTGGTCAATAGCTGCGTCACGATATTGTATATGCCGGTTACTGGTTTGGACGAAGGATTGCAGCCGATTATCGGTTATAATTTTGGGGCAAAAAATCGCGAACGGGTCGTTAAGGCAACAAAATATGCATTAGGAATCGGCCTGGTGTTCTTTTTGGTCATCTTCAGCATCATTCAAGTGGGGGCAGAATATGTTGTCGCGGTTTTTATTGATGATAATCCGGAATTTATTGCGATGACGGCGAATGCATTGCGGCTCACTTTTATACTGGCTCCATTGATGGCATTTATGATTGTGATTCCGGGAATTCTCAGTGCTTTGGGAGAAGCTCGGTTCAATTTTATTCTTAGTGTGGCGATTCAGTTTGTTGTTCAAATTCCGGCATTGCTTTTACTTCCCCGCTGGTTGGGCATCAATGGAGTCTGGCTGACGTTTCCTTTGGTGGACATGGTTGCCGCCATACTGGGAAGTATTTTTCTGTATAAATCATTTCGACGACACGGATTGTTAATAGCCCGTTCGACGAAAGTTTAATTTTATGATAACAATTTAACCAGATTGCGGATGTAAAGGAGAGTCGCGGATGGAATTTTATAAACCCCGTTTTGATGAGTACGAAAAATACACTTCGTATTTTAAGCAATGTATGCAGATGTGTGCGGAAAGTTCGTTTTTAGCGTTATGGTCATATGAGGAAGAAATGGAGATCGAACGGGCATTTTATCAGAATTTATATTGGCATCAGGGGATATGGCGGGGAAAAAAAATATGGATGACTCCCATTGGTGAATGGGATCGTCCTGACTGGGAAGAATTGCTGATATCAGCAGTACCTCCAGGAACTTTGTTTGGATTTATCCCGGAACTTTTGGCCGACCGCTGGCGGCAAAGTTTTGCCGGTCGGCTGGAAATTGAAGAAATGCGGGATGAATGGGATTATATTTTTCATATTGATGACCAAATTTTATTGGAGGGGCAGGCGTTTGCCTGGATGCGCCGCCTATGTAGAAAATTTGAAAAAAACTATCCCTACGTGTTTAGCGAAATTGTTTCGGAGGATATCCCTGCCATTATTGCTTTTCAGAAGCAATGGATGGAATGGAATGAGCAAGACGGGAAAGCGAATGAAGAGCTGAGGGCAGAGCACCGAACCGCGTTGAAAATACTGAACCACTGGTCGCAGCTCCAGGATGTTCTGGGCGCTAAAGTGACCGTGGACGGAGAAGTGATTTCCTATATCACCGTAGAAATTTTGGATGATTACCTTATCAGTGGGCATCTTCTAAAAGGAAATTACAGTTATAAAGGAATTTATCAGGCAACACAGCATTTATTGTATAAGCAGCTGCTTGCAAATTACAGTATATTAAACGGTTGGGGTGACGGCGGCTGCGCCGGACTGCGTCAGGCCAAGTTGAACCTGAATCCGATCGGCTATGTTAAAAAATATTTGGTAACCTGGAAAGGTTGAGTGGAAGGGAGGTCGCACCGTGGACAATGCAATCCTGAAAGTGAGGAACAGTGTAAAAGGGACGGGACGGGTACCCGGTTTTGTCCAGAATTTTTGTCGGGAGCGAGGGATACCGGATTCGGTTTCAGCCGATATTTGTATTGTGCTTGATGAATTGTTGCCTAGTTTAGTACCTATTACTTCATCACCACGTATCCGGGTAGAAATTGAGGTCGAAGCAGATTGCCTGAAAGTCAGCGTAATACAAAGTGGTGAAGGCTATGATATTTCAGTGCCGGGAACTGTTTGCTGGCCACAGAACGCTCCGGAAGCTAGAATCAGTGATTTAAGCCTGCACTTGATTCATTCGCTGATCAATGAACTGACTTGTACTCGTATAAATGAAGATAATATTACAGTGTTTACAAAAAAGTGCCGTGCTTGATTACTGATGTACCTAAGCGATGGAAACGAGTGATATAAAACTGATAATCTGAAGGGGGATTAAGAAAATGGAAGTGAATAAACAAGACAGAGAGAACTATTTATATATACAACCAATTGGTAAAATTGACACCTTGTCGGCTCCTTCCTTTGAAGCGGCTTTGGGTGAATACGTTAAAAAAGGAATAACTTGTGTTGTCGATTTTTCTGACACCTCTTATATTACCAGCGCTGGCTTGCGAGTGGTTATGGTAGCGGCGAAGAAAAGCGCTTCGGCGCAGGGGCAATTTATTCTTTGCGGAATGAACACTGTGGTTCAAAACGTATTTGACATTTCCGGGTTCAATAAGATACTGACTATATACCCGGATTTGACGACAGCGGAATTGGCGATCAACAAATAAAATGAGCAGCGCTTGCAATCAGATAACCATGGGATCCATTAGATCAAAGTGTTGGAGGCCATCAGTATGATTCAGTTGGCGTTAATCGGTTTGGTTATCGGCCTGATTTTATTTACGGTAATGCCTTTTTCTGAAATTGTTCGGGAAGAGACCCAAATAGTAAGGGCTCAACCGGCGGAGACTGCCGGTAAGGATACCTTAACGGCAGCTGAAGTGCCGAAACAAGAGGAACTAATAGCAGAAGAACCTATAGTAAAAGAAGAAGTGCTGTTGGTTAATAAGCACCATCGGCTTGCATCTGATTACGAACCGGCGGATCTGGTGGAAATATACGGAATCACTTTGCGGCAGGCGGCAGCCGACGCGCTAACGGCCATGTTGGACGGCGCCCGGTCTGAAGGCATCGGCGGGCTGGTTCCCTATAGTGGTTATCGGTCTTACTCTCTGCAGGCTATCGTGTACAGCAATAAAGTCGCACGTCTTCGGGATCAGTACGGCGATGAGGCGGAAGCGGCCGCCCAGTCTTTGGTGGCGCCGCCTGGCGCGAGTGAGCACCAGACCGGATTAGCGTTGGATTTTACGATACAGGACTTTTTGGACTATGAGTATGTATTGAATTATGATTTTGCCGATACGGTTCAGGGCAGATGGCTAAAGGACAATTCGTGGCGGTACGGTTATATTTTGCGATACCAGGAAGCGAAAGAAGCAATCACGATGATTGCGGATGAACCGTGGCATTTTCGCTATGTTGGCAAAGAACACGCGAAGAAACTCTTCGAGGGAAATCTGTGTTTGGAAGAATATCATGAACGTGGTTGGCTTTAACCATAAAAAATGCGCTGGCTGGTTTAAAACCGGCATCAGCGCATTTTTTTGCGGTTAGTTTATTTAATATCAGGGGAGTTGGACACCCATTCCTTTTTCAATAGAACTGGATTGACCGCTCTCCATTTCACAAATGGCTAGCTTTTCTTTTAATGTGGCAACACGGATACGGGCGACTTCTGTGACGGACTCATCAAGGACTTCACCAGTTGATGGATCACGAATGATTTCTGAAGAACCCACAACAAATACTTGACCTTGTTTCACTCCTTCGCGAGAGCCGCGGTTGATGTAGACCGAGCTGTCACGAACCATGATAACGGAACCTTTCCAATGGATGCGGGGCAATTGTCCCACCATCCACTCAACGCCCTGGCTTACTGCATTTTCAATCGCCTTGCCAACGTTGCTTTTGCGGAAGCCACCAATTCCACCGGACCATCCGTTGCCGGAATAGCCAATGAAGCCGCTGGAACTGCCGGATTTACCCACAACACTTTTGGAGGCCACGACCTGGCCGGTTGTGGAATCGACCATATACATGGTTACATTGACTTCAGCGGAACCGCCGCCGCCGCCCAAAGTTACTCCGCCAACCGAGAAAGCTCCGCCGGTTGCCGCTGTGTCCTGAATATGCGTGATAGCGCCTTTAACGATTAATTGAGCTGGCGTCATCTGACCAATAGGAGGGGCGATGCCTTGGGCTGTACGGCCTGAGGCGCCCAGATCCTGTTCTTGTAAAGCTTCTATTCGCATGTCTTTTTCACCGAGAACAATGAAGCGGCCGGTTTGATTTAAAATGTCTGTCATAACTAAACCCCAAGCGTCGCCCACGTCCCACTGGCCGGACCATCCGGCGCGATTTTCGAATTTTGCTACCGTAACAGTATAACGCAAGCCGCCGGTTTCCGCCGCAAAAGCGGTTTGGACGCTGCAGAGCATTAGCGTTAACAGTAGCAGGGAGCATAATACCAGTCCGTTTGCCGTACGTTTCAAATTCTTCACTCCTGTCTAAATTCTAATTTTATTCCAAAACGACTGAACATATATTGATATTCTCTTTATAGGAAAGAAAAC
>DATMYQ010000103.1:0-11495 GCA_035560935.1 Patescibacteria group bacterium
CAAGGAAAATATTAAGAAAAAAATCCCGCTTCGCTGCCAATGGCAGGAGGCGGGATTTTTTATGAACGGAAATGGATGGTAACGATTAGCGTTTCAACATTTTGATCACACGGCTGACCGCCAGCAATACCAAACCGGCCATGACCAGAAAATCGACGAATGTCCAACTGGCCTGAGGGGTTCTGGTTGTCGCATAAGCAGCGGCCAACGTCACATACAGGATATCACCATATGTTCATACGTTCGACTCCTTTGCGCCGGGGTAACCGTACGTCAATCAGCGTACCCGGGAAAGTTTAGGATTCGGGTTGTAAGTGCGGCCCACCTTGGCGCAGGATTGGCCATCAACAGTGACGATATCAGCAGTAAAATTCACACTGTTATGGAAGAGACTGCCTCCCACGGCGTAAACATCCACAGGAACTTTTTCTTTTTCGAAGTTGGTGATGCGTTCAGCGTTGAACCCGCCGGAAACCATGATTTTCACGTGATGAAATCCTTCCACATCCAACGCTTCCCGTACGTTCCGGACTAAGCGGGGACACACGCCGGTAGGACGGAAATTGCCCATATATGGCAGAACCGATACATCGACTAAATTATCGGCGGTGTCCAGACGGACCGCCCATAATTTGTCGCCCAGATCGCGAGCGACTGCCAGGGATGTATTCACGCAATCATTGGTAAAATCAACCAGGGCAACGCGGTTGACTTCCTGCGGTATATGGCGGTGGAAGGCAGCTGTGGCGGCTTTGGTATCGCCGTTATAAGTGGCAATCAATGCATGGGGAATGGTTCCCTGGGCCGTTCCGCCCCAATAAACGGCATTGGCAGGGGTAGATACTCCAAAGACCCCACCCACGCGGGCAGCATAACCGTCACCGGCCTGTACCGCATAGTGGTCAAAGCGGGCCGGAAAGAACAATACCGGTTTTCCGTTGGCGGCATTGACTGTTTGGTGAACATTGGTGGCGATTTTGGTCTGCCGGGACAGTATGCCCAGGTAGACCGTTTCCAGATGAGAGAAATCGCACAGGTCGCCTTCAATGGTCATGACCGTTTCCCATGGCTCGATTTCATCGCCGTCGTGCAAAGCATGGACAACCAGATTCTCTGGACGGTGGGCACACTGTTGAATGATGTACAACGCTTCATCAATTCCACACAAAACAGCGTGTTGTCGTTGGAAGATCTGCATTAGGACGCGGGGATGGCGACCGTCTTTTGCCAATATGTCCTGCGTTTTCAGAAAGTAGGTATCACTGTAGAAACCGTTTTTGATTTTTCCCAGTTCTTCCGCCGATATGGCAAAGGTTTCTGGTGCCAGACGCTGTTTCATTCATTAAGCCCCCTAAAGATCGTTCGAATATTTCCGGAACTGACACAAGATTGTGTATTCAATTCGTTATTTTATGATACAATAAAATAACATTGTGCTGCAATAGGGGGAGCTAAAATGAATTATAATCCACGTATCATTAGTGTGCCGAATCAAGAACGGGCGCGGCAGGAATTGCTGAATATTGGCTGTGATACCGCTGGGCGTAATATTATGTCGGCCAAGGCGGTGTTTAAGGTAATCCGGGTGGAACAGGTGAAAAGCAAGGCGGCGTTGATCTTAAAACAAACTTTTCTGGCTAAGGGGGGCGAAGTTTCCGTAACTCGCGGAGCTGCAGACCTTAGCAGTGAATACACGGATGTGATGATTAGTGCTACGTTGAAACAATATCGTCTGGCCATTCAGCAGCTGAAGGCGCAACCTTGGGGATTATCCCAACTGTCTGACGACCTGGCAGCGGTGCTGGCAGCTGACGAAACATTCCCGGCACGGCAGTATGAATGGCCCCGGCATCGCTTAACAATTGAGCCGAAAAAAACATTGGTGATGGGCATATTGAATCTGACGCCGGACTCGTTTTCCGACGGCGGGCGTTTCAACTCGTTTGACGCCGCTTTGCGGCATGCGGAAGCAATGATTGCTGCGGGAGCGGATATTATTGATATCGGTGCGGAATCCACTCGCCCCTATGGTTCAGAAACCATCTCCGCCGCGGAAGAAATGGAACGATTACTGCCGGTGCTGGAAAAGGTGCTGGCGGTGTCTTCTGTTCCGGTGTCGGTGGATACATATAAGGCCAGCGTTGCCGAAGCCGCTTTGAAATTGGGTGTACACATGATCAACGATATCTGGGGATTGCAAAAGGATCCGGATATGGCGGCGGTGGTGGCCCGTTACAAAGTACCGGTCTGCATTATGCATAATCAGGACGGAACGGAGTATGCAAAGGATATCATGGCCGAAATATGTGGTTTTTTGCGTCGGAGCATGGAGATCGGAACCGCGGCAGGCATTGAGTCGAAATATTTTATTGTGGATCCGGGGATTGGTTTTGGGAAAGTGCCAACAGATAATCTGGTAGTGATGGCCCGCATGGAGGAGTTACGCTCATTAGGATGTCCCGTACTTTTGGGAACCTCCCGCAAACGGTTTATCGGCGAAGCTTTGCAGTTGCCGCCGGAACAAAGGGTGGAAGGCACCGGAGCCACTGTGGCGCTGGGAATTACCAAAGGGGCTCATATTGTGCGCGTTCATGATGTGGAGCCGATTGTCCGGATTTGCAAAATGATGGATGCGATGAAATGCTGCCAGGCCTGACCGGGACGGCAGCAGGGATTGGCCGAGTATTGTAGAATTGATTTCTTTGAAATCGTCAGCGAAAAAATGTTGGAGGGCAAATAACATGAGCGAAAAGATACTGTTGCAGAACATGGTGTTTTATGGATTTCATGGTGTGTATGAATTTGAACGGGAACTGGGACAACGCTTTTATGTGGATGTGGAGATGACCGGAGATCTGAAAAAAGCTTCGGATGAAGACGATCTGCAGGACACTATTGACTACGTGAATGTGTATAACCGGACCAAAGATATCGTGGAAAATCACCGGTATCAGTTATTGGAGGCCTTGGCGGGCCATATTGCTGGCGTAATACTGAATCTGCCCCGGGTGTCTAAAGTGACGGTACGGGTTCGCAAGCCTTCGGTGCCGATTGCGGCGGCGTTGGATCATGTTCAGGTAGAAGTGAGCCGGAGTAAGGATCAATGATTGTGCTGGGACTTGGCTCGAATCTTGGGGACCGTGCGGAAAATATTCGACGGGCAGTGGCATTGCTCAGTGAACAGAAGGAAATTGCGGTGGAAAAAGTGGCGTCGCTTTACGAAACGGAACCGGTGGGTTATGTGGATCAAGCGCCTTTTCTTAATACCGTGGTGGAAATCAAAACCACATTGTCTCCCCGGGAGTTACTGGAGCGATGTTTACAGGTGGAGCTGCAGATGGGGCGAGTACGCGAGGTGCGCTGGGGACCGCGCAATATTGATATTGATCTGCTAATCTATAATGATGTGGTATGGGAGGATGCCGAGCTGATTCTACCCCATCCCCGGCTGCAGGACCGGCGGTTTGTGCTGGTGCCGTTGCAGGAGCTGGCGGCGGATGAAATCGTCTGCCAAGGAGCGCGGGCGGCGGAATTACTGGCTCGGACTCCGGATACCAGTCAGGTTGTAAAATACGGCCCCTTGGCGGGGTAAGCGGGCTCGCGGTTGGGAAAATACTGTAATTTTCGCTTGACCATATGTTCACTGCCGGCTATAGTTATGCTTATATGGTTATGCTGTGGCTTGGGGGAGGATGCGGTTACATGGAAACGATGTATCTGGCGGCCTTACAAATGGTACCAGGTATTGGCAATGCGCGTATTAAAGCGTTGGTTGCTCATTTTGGTTGCGCCCGGCAAGCCTGGATGGCTGAACGGCGCGACTTATTTTTATCTCCGGGAATGGATCCGGCGTTGGTGGAACGATTGCTTGAACGCCGGGCAGAACTGGATTTGGATGTGTTATGGGAAAGTTGGCGAAAAAAAGGAATCAATGCGTGCGTGTTGACGGATGAGGAATATCCTGCGTTGCTCCGTAAAACATTCAATCCACCCTATGTATTGTATTACCGGGGGAATTTACCGGCTACGGAGAATTTGTTTGCTATTGTCGGTGCGCGGCGAGCTTCCGGCTATGGAAAAAGTGTGGCGGAAAATCTGGCGGCGGAATTGGCGGCAAATGGATTCGGCGTGGTCAGCGGCGCAGCCAAAGGAATTGATGCAGCGGCACATGCCGGCGCGCTGGTCAAAGGATATACCGCCGCGGTTTTGGGTTGTGGTGTGGATGTGGTGTATCCGGCGGAAAGTCGCTGCCTTCTGTCTGAAATCGCTGAGCGGGGTTGTGTTTTGTCAGAATATCCGCCCGGTACACCGGCCCGACCGGGCCAGTTTCCTGCCCGTAACCGGATTATCAGCGGTTTGTCTAAAGGAGTGGTAGTGGTTGAAGCGGCGGAACGAAGCGGGGCGCTGATTACAGCCGATTTTGCCCTGGAAGAGGGGCGGGATGTTTTTGCGGTTCCCGGCAGTATTTTTGCCGAGGGCAGCCGGGGAACCCATCGCCTGATCAAACAGGGCGCCAGGCTATTGGACAGTGTGGAAGATATACTGGAGGATTACCGGCAGCAGCCGGTAGCATCCGGCAGTATCAATAAAATTGCCGCAGCAAGCCAATGGCCGGTGACGGTCAATGAAGCGGAATTGGGGCCCGAAGAGAAACCATTGTACCAGCTGCTGCGACCAGATGTGCCACTTTCAGCGGAAGAGATTGTATTGCAGTCTGATTTGCCACTGGGAAAAGTGTTATATCTGCTGTTGCAGCTGGAATTGAGAGGCTGGATTGTGAAAGATGGCAGCAAAGGGTATTTGCAGGCTGTCAGGAGGGTAAATAAGTGAGCAAAACACTAGTGGTGGTGGAATCACCGGCGAAAGCCAAGACGATCGAGAAGTTTTTGGGAAAAAAATACGTTGTGAAGGCATCCATGGGACACTTGCGGGATTTGCCCAAAAGTCAGTTCGGCGTGGATATTGAACAAGGTTTCGTTCCTAAATATATCAACATCCGTGGTAAGGGTGACCTGATTAAAAGTTTGAAGGATGCGGCCAAAGGCGCCGATCAAGTGTATCTGGCCACTGACCCGGATCGAGAAGGGGAAGCCATTGCCTGGCATTTGGCTCATCTGCTGAATGTCAAACCGGAAACCATGTGCCGCATCGAATTTCACGAAATCACCAAACCGGCGATTGAGCAGGCGGTGAAAAAGCCCCGGGCCATTAATCTGGAGATGGTGGA
This sequence comes from Patescibacteria group bacterium, assembly GCA_035560935.1. Classification (GTDB taxonomy): domain Bacteria; phylum Bacillota; class Negativicutes; order Sporomusales; family Sporomusaceae; genus DATMYQ01. Next base: position 5,228 of record DATMYQ010000103.1, read on the forward strand.
CGCGCAGCAGACCCGGCGTATTTTAGATCGGATTGTGGGCTATAAGCTGAGCCCGTTGCTCTGGCGGAAAGTACGTAAAGGCCTGAGCGCCGGTCGGGTTCAGTCGGTAGTGGTTCGGCTGATTTGTGACCGGGAGAGAGAAATTCAGGCTTTTGTACCAGAGGAGTACTGGACGATCACTGCTAAACTCAAGACAAAAACGACTGGAAAATTATTTGACGCGGAACTGGTCCTGATTGATGGGGAAAAAAGCAAAATTACAAATGAAGAGCAGGCCGGCAAGATTACGGCCGACCTGACTGATGCTGAATATATCGTAAAGGATATCCGGCGCCGGGAGAGACGGCGTTTTCCACAGCCGCCGTACATTACCAGCAGTTTGCAGCAGGACGCGGCCCGTAAACTGGGCTTTACCTCCCGCAAAACAATGACGGTGGCCCAGCAGCTTTATGAAGGACTGGAAATTGGCGGGATTGGTCATATTGGCTTGATTACCTATATGCGTACCGATTCCACCCGTCTGGCGGAATCGGCGCAACAGGAAGCGAGCGCCTATATTACGGAAACGTTTGGTCAGGAATACTTACCGGGAAAACCGCCGGTCTACGCCAATAAAAAATCGCAGGATGCTCATGAGGCGGTACGCCCCACCAGTGCCAGGCTAACGCCTCAGGATGTTGGCCGATTTTTGAACCGGGATCAACTGCGGCTTTATAAGCTGATCTGGGAACGCTTCATTGCCAGCCAGATGTTGCCGGCGGTTTATGATACGCTGGCGGTGGATATCGGAGCGGGCCGCTATTTGTTGCGGGCCAATGGTTCGGAGCTTAAGTTTGCCGGATTTCTGAAGGCGTTTGCCGATGCGGGAAAACGCGGTGACCGGGATGATACGGAAGGTGCGGAAGAATCACCGGAAAAAGATACGATACTGCCTAGCCTGGAGACCGGACAAAATTTAAAATCAACCAAAGTTACCGATTTGCAGCATTTTACTGAACCGCCGCCGCGCTTTAGCGAGGCGTCCTTGGTGAAAACCCTGGAGGAAAAAGGAATCGGACGGCCCAGCACCTATGCGCCGACGATTGAAACCATTGTGGCGCGTGGCTATGTGGAACGGATCGAAAAGCGGTTTCATCCTACCGAACTTGGATTTGTGGTGGTGGCGATGCTGACCCAGTACTTCGAAACCATTGTGGATGTCGAGTTTACGGCGGGTATGGAAAGCCGCCTCGATGAAGTTGCTGAGGGACAGGCTGCCGGGCAAAATGTGCTGGGGCAGTTTTATGATCCGTTTTCTCAGCAGTTAAACTATGCCGATGAAGCCATTGGACATGTGGAACTGCCCGTGGAAGTGTCCGATGTGCAGTGTGATCTGTGCGGACGCTATATGGTAGTGAAGCAGGGACGTTTTGGTAATTTTCTGGCGTGCCCCGGCTTTCCCGAATGCCGGAATACCAAAGCTATTGTAAAAGATACCGGCGTGGCCTGTCCGGATTGCGGTGGAGCGATTTTGGAACGGCGGACCCGGCGAGGCAAAGTCTTTTATGGTTGTAAAAATTATCCGGAATGCAAATTTACTACCTGGGATACTCCGTTGACGGAAAAATGTGCGGTTTGCGGCGGCTTTATGGTACGCCGCAAATTCAAAAAAGGCGGCTCGATGACCGCTTGCGGCAACAGCCAATGTTCGACTAATCAGCAGGAAGAGACGAAAAAAGGAAGCAGTCGGACGGTACGGACCGAAAAAACAACAACACCGACAACGGCAACGAAGGTAAAAAAGACAACGAAAGCTGCCGTTAAGACCAAAGGCGCGGCTGGCCAGGATACGGAAAAGGGCAAGCCGGTTCGACGGAGGAAAACCGCTAAAGCAGTGGAGCTGGAACCGGTTGAGGATACGGAATAACCAAAAAAAATTATTGCGGGACTAGCAGGGGGAAACGGACGTGGCCATAGTAACGGTAATCGGCGCGGGTTTGGCCGGCAGTGAGGCTGCCTGGCAGATTGCCCGGGCGGGAATTGATGTGGAACTGATTGAAATGCGACCGGCGGTGATGTCGCCGGCGCATCATACGCCGCTGTTTGCAGAATTGGTATGCAGTAATTCGCTGCGGGGAGCCGGTCTGGAAAATGCGGTAGGGTTGTTAAAAGAAGAAATGCGACAGCTGAAATCGCTGGTCATGCAGGCCGCCGACGCCACGCGGGTTCCGGCGGGCGGCGCACTGGCGGTGGATCGGACGCTATTCGGCGAATATATCACCAACGCGCTCGAGTCTCATCCCCGGGTGAGAATACGCCGGGAAGAAGTGACGGAACTGCCGGACGGACGACCGCTGATTATTGCCACCGGTCCGTTGACGTCGCCGGCGCTTTCACAGGTAATTGGCGAAATGGCCGGCCAGGAGTACCTGTATTTTTATGATGCGGCAGCACCGATTGTTACAGCGGAATCGCTGGATATGAACAAAGTATACCGGGCTTCCCGTTATGGAAAAGGTGACGAAGACTATCTGAATTGCCCGATGGACCGGGATGAGTATCTGCGGTTTCAGCAGGAACTGGTGGCGGCGGAAGGAACACCCACCCGGGAATTTGAAAAAGCCGTGTTTTTTGAAGGCTGTATGCCTATTGAAGTTATGGCGGCCCGGGGGGTGGATACTATGCGTTACGGCCCATTGAAACCGGTGGGGTTGGATCATCCGGAAACCGGAGTGCGGCCCTATGCGGTGGTTCAACTAAGGCAAGAGAACAGTGAGGCCAGTTTATACAACATCGTTGGCTTTCAGACCCATTTAAAATGGCCGGAGCAAAAACGGGTGTTCAGTGTGATTCCGGGATTGGAACAGGCGGAGTTCGCCCGCTATGGAGTAATGCATCGCAACACCTTTATTAATTCCCCGCAGTTGCTCAAACCGACATTGCAGATGCAAACCAGAGAGGATGTTTTCTTTGCCGGCCAAATTACCGGCGTGGAAGGATATGTGGAATCTGCGGCTAGCGGTCTGATCGCCGGCATTAATGCGGCACGGTATGCCAGTGACAAAGAATTGCTGATATTTCCGCAAGAAACGGCTCATGGGGCTATGTGCCGTTATATTACGGAAGCGGTCGCCAAACACTTTCAGCCAATGAACGTCAATTATGGGCTATTACCGCCGCTAGCGCAAAAAATCCGTGATAAACGGGAGAAATACCGGCAATTAGCTGAACGCGCATTAACCGAGTTGAAAAAGTTTATTGAAAAATGCGACAATAATATTGCTTAATTTTCACAATTATGTTAGTATAATCTACGAATTGTTCTTTAAAATGTTGAACAGTAGAAATAACGGGGCGTTAAAGCTTTACGGGGGAAATGATGCGCTATGAGTGCACGGATTGATCCTTCTCTTTTACAGCCGGATCAACAGGTTGGGCGGTTTATGGCTTACTTGCAGGTTGAAAAAAATGCCTCCCCACACACCATTGGCAGTTATCGGGCAGATATAGGGCAATTTGCCGTGTTTGTCCGGGAACAGGGTGTGCAGGAGGCGATTTTTATGCATGTGACCCCCATGCTGATCCGGGCATATTTGGCTCGGATGAACCAGACGGGGTATTCACGACGGACCATTGCCCGGCGCATTGCCAGCCTGCGGTCATTTTTCCGTTTTCTGTGCCGGGAAGAAATTTTACTGGAAAATCCGTTTGTACTGATCCGGACGCCAAAATTGGAACAAAAACTGCCGGTATTTTTGGATCAACCGGAAATGGAAGGCTTGTTGCGGCTGCCCGCAGACAATCTGTTGGGACGCCGGGACCGGGCGTTACTGGAATTGCTGTATGCCACGGGAGTGCGGGTGAGTGAACTGGCCCGTCTGCCATTGGAAAATGTGGATTTGTATAACCGGTACATTTTGGTGTTTGGCAAAGGTGCGAAAGAACGGATCGTACCGGTGGGCCGAACTGCTGTGGCTGCCTTGCAGTTGTATATTGAAGCAGCCCGGCCGCGCCTTGTGGCAGCTTATTCCGGGCCGCGGCATCAGCAACTGTTTGTTAACAGCAAAGGCGGGCCTCTGTCGGATCGCAGCATCCGGCGCATTCTGGACCGGTATGTGGAAATGCTGGCGTTGGCCAAAAACGTCACGCCGCATACGATTCGGCATACCTTTGCCACGCATCTTTTAAATAATGGAGCGGATTTGCGCTCCGTGCAGGAAATGTTGGGACATGTTAATTTGTCTACAACACAACTATACACTCATGTGACCAAAGACCGTTTGGCGGCGATATATAAGGAAACTCATCCACGGGCATGACTGGAAGGGGATAAAATGATGATTCATGCAACGACGATTGTTGCGGTGCGCCACAAAGACAAGGTGGCTATTGCCGGCGATGGGCAGGTGACGTTTGGCGGGGCTACGATTATCAAACAGCAGGCTAAGAAAGTTCGGCGGCTATACCACGGAAAAGTATTGGCCGGGTTTGCCGGTTCGGTAGCGGATGCGTTCACTTTGTTTGGCAAATTTGAGGCGAAATTAGAGGAATTCAACGGAAATTTAATGCGCGCGTCAGTGGAACTGGCCCGGGAATGGCGGACCGACCGCGTACTGCGGCGGTTGGAAGCGATGCTGATTGTTATGGATGAACGGTGTTTGTTGATTATTTCCGGCAATGGAGAGGTGATTGAACCGGATGACGGTGTGACTGCGATTGGTTCCGGCGGCGCTTATGCGCTGGCTGCCGCCCGGGCGCTGGTAGCACATTCGGATCTGGAGGCCACAGAGGTAGCACGGACTGCCATAGAAATTGCCGCTGATATTTGTGTATATACAAACCGTCATATTACGGTAGAAACATTATAACGGGTTTTGGAGGGATCGGGTTTTGTTTGAATTGACACCCCGGCAAATTGTTCAGGAATTGGATAAATACATCGTGGGTCAGCAGGCCGCCAAAAAATCGGTGGCGATTGCTCTGCGCAACCGGTGGCGAAGCCGGCGCCTGCCGGATGAACTGAAAGATGAAGTGGTGCCTAAAAATATTTTGATGATTGGGCCTACCGGTGTAGGAAAAACAGAAATAGCCCGCCGTTTGGCAAAAATCGTAAACGCCCCTTTTATTAAAGTGGAAGCGACTAAATTTACAGAGGTCGGTTACGTGGGGCGGGATGTGGAATCCATGGTAAGAGACTTGGCGGAGACGGCCATTCGCATGGTTAGGCACGAGAGAATGCTGGCGGTCAACGACAAAGCACGCGAACTGGCTGACGAGCGCATTGTTGCATTATTTTGCCCGAAGACTTCAGCGGGAACGGAACGCAGCCCGTTCGAACTCCTATTTCCCGGTACGGCGGCTAACGAAGAAGTGCCAAAAGATGATGCGACGGTTGAGCAGGACACCGCTCAACAAGAATCCCTGGTTGCCCGATGGCGCCAACGGCTGGCGGCGGGGGAACTGGAAGAAGAACTGGTGGAGATCACGGTGGAAGACGCTGGGCCGTCGGTCATGGGTATGTTTGCCGGTACGGGTATTGAGGAGATGGGGATTAACTTTCAGGATATACTGGGCAACCTCATGCCGCGGAAACAGAAAAAACGCAAGGTGACGGTGGCCAACGCGCGGAATATTTTTATTCAGGAAGAAGCGCAAAAACTGATTGATATGGATGAGGTGACCACCCGGGGGATTGATCGGGCGGAAAACAGTGGGATTATTTTTTTGGATGAAATCGACAAAATTGCCGGTCGCGGGCATTCGCAGGGACCCGATGTTTCACGGGAGGGAGTGCAACGAGACATTTTGCCGATTGTTGAGGGTTCTACCGTTGTGACCAAATATGGTCCGGTAAAAACTGACCACGTGTTGTTTATTGCTGCGGGTGCGTTTCATGTGTCGAAACCATCCGACCTGATTCCGGAACTGCAGGGGCGGTTTCCGATCCGGGTGGAGCTGACAAATCTGACCGGCGAGGATTTCCGGCGGATTTTAACGGAACCTAATAATGCGCTGATTAAACAATATATTGCGTTATTGGGCACAGAGGGTGTGAAGATAGAGTTTGCCAGCGAGGCGATTGATGAACTGGCGGATATTGCCTGTATGGTTAATGCCCAGACTGAAAATATCGGAGCCAGGAGATTGCATACCGTATTGGAGAAGTTACTGGAAGATCTGGCGTTTGATGCGCCGGATCAACCGGATTGCCAGATTTTGATTGACAAAGCATATGTAAGAATGAAATTGGGGGATATCGTGAAAAATCAGGATCTCAGTCATTATATCC
>DATMYQ010000104.1:0-6410 GCA_035560935.1 Patescibacteria group bacterium
ATACTCGTATTATAGTTAAAAACAACAGCAGATCGAAAAACGCTCCAAACTTTTGACGCTACCGTAAAACACTTCACCGTTTGCGCTCACGGCGCCGTCAACAACCGGCAGTCTTTTCCGATACTGCAAATAAACCGGCCCGGTAAGCTGCCGGGCCATGACGGAGGGAATGCCATGTCTTTTCAGGAATTTTACGAACGGCCGGTATGGGCCGAAATCAACCTGGCGGCGATCGCTCACAATGTACGGGAAATTCGCCGTCAACTGCGCCCCGGAGTTCAGTTTTGCGCCGTAGTGAAAGCCAATGCCTACGGCCACGGCGCGGAGCCGGTGGCCCGGACGGTGCTGGACGCCGGCGCCGACCGGCTGGCAGTGGCCATTTTGGACGAAGCGCTGACATTGCGCCGGGCCGGTTTTACCGTTCCGATTCTGATTCTTGGTTACACTCCGCCCCATCTGGCGGCTCAGGTGGTGGCTCATGATATCACCCAGACCGTCTACTCTTTAGATAGCGTCCGCGCCCTATCTGCGGCGGCGGTAGCCGCCGGCAAGCAGGTCTCCGTGCATTTGAAAGTGGATACCGGTATGGGACGGATCGGCCTTTGTCCGGAAGAAATACTTGATTTTGCCCGGCAGGCGGCTGCCTTGCCGGGAATTTTTGTTGAAGGAATTTTTTCGCATTTTGCTTCTGCCGACGAAGAAGACAAACACTTTGCCCGCGAACAATTTCAGCGCTTTCAGACCATGCTGGCAGAACTGGAAGCCGCCGGGGTGTCGATTCCCATCCGCCACATCGCCAATAGCGCGGCCACATTGGAAATGCCGGAAACCCATCTGGACATGGTCCGTCCCGGCATTATTCTTTACGGTCTCTGGCCTTCGGACGAAGTCTGCCACGTCGTGGACTTGCAACCGGCCATGACCCTGAAAGCCCAAATATCCCATGTTAAAACCGTGCCCGCCGGCACCAGCGTCAGCTATGGCCGTCATTATTCCGCACCGGCGTCCCGCACCATTGCCACGCTGCCCATTGGCTACGCCGACGGATTTTCCCGCTTGCTTTCCGGTAAAACCGCCGCCGCCGTCCACGGCCGCACCGTCCCTCAGGTAGGCCGGATCTGCATGGATCAATGCATGCTGGACGTCTCCGACGTACCGGACGTTACCGTCGGCGATACCGCGTTGCTGTTCGGCGCGCCGCCGCTGTCCACCGACTGGGTGGCCGCTCAATTGGGCACGATTAATTATGAACTGGTTTGCATGGTCGGCCGCCGGGTGCCCCGGATTTATCCGACAGTTTCTCCGGAAATAATGAGAGAGTAATCCTTGATGCCTCCGGTACTCAACAGGGGACATTATCCTGATCCTGTCTGAATATATCCGGGAATCTTCTGATTATGTACTATACTATAGCAAAAACCAGGCTCCTTTCGTTACCCGAAAAAAGCCTGGTTTTTTTATTCTTCCTGATGAGCCGCCAGCGTCGGCTGAGCCGCCACAAACACCAGCTTCACCGGCAAGTTGGAAGCGCCCGGCGGCGAAAAGGTCAACCACATGGATTGCCCCCTTTTCAGCTGCGCAATATAGGCGAAATCCCGTTCCGGCCGTTCGCCGAAAGCTCCTGTATAATACTCCGGCGTCGGCACCGCCGTTTCCGGTTCATGATTGATGCTGTACCCCACATAGCCGGAATAGGTCCCCCCCCGGGGATTCAAAAACACATAGGCGCCGTTCCCGGACATCGGCGGTATGTAGATTCGGTAAATGACGCCATAATTGCCGTAATTAACAACTTTGCTGCCATCGGTGGCATCGACGCCTTCAATGTATTTATCCAGTTCGTGATCGGCCAGCGTCATCGCCACGGCTCCCAGACCGCCACTCTCGAACCGGGCCTGCGGAAACACGATACGGTCCGGCTTGTCAAAAGTACCGCGCAACCGGTATTCATCCGGCAGCAGCACACTGGCTGACGCGGCAAAGCGCAACGCATTGGCCCGCAGCGGCATCATCACCACGGATACCTTCACCGGCTTGTCGCTGGTAAAATCATACATTCCATTAATCAGCTCTCCCGGTCCCAGCGGCATCTGGTCCATGGCTACATCCAGCAACGTTGCTCCCTGGGCCGGAACGCTCAATAACTCCGGTTCATTATTTTCCAGATATCGTTGCTGCACTTTGGTGCCCACGTACATCCAATCATTTTCCCGTCCCTGACCTGACAGCCCCCGGCGATGAATCATCACCTGTGCCGGCGTGGCCGCATCATTCGTCAGGACCACAACCACTTTTTTCATCTGATTGGTATTATTCACATGGTGAAAAAAAAGACGGATCTGGCCACCGACCGTATCTTCATACGTAATACCGTCAGAATTGACCATTTCCGGACTATCAGACAATAACAGGTGCCCGCCATGCCGGTTTACCGACACCGGCCACTCCGGCAATTCCAATATGCGCACCTTATTCAACAACGTGTTGGCCGCCGCCGGCGAAGCCGCCCAGACGATACCGTCATCCGCCAGCACGCCCACAGTCAGCAGGCCGGCCAGCAGTAATCGCAACCAAGGTTTTTTCTTCTTTACCCATTCCATCCCCATTAACATCCACATCCTGACATCACAAAATACTTATTTACAACATTATTGATTATATCAACTCTCTCCCTGCCTGTAAATGTTATAAAAGTCCCACTTCCTCCTATTGGTATATACAACATAACATCTCGGTGTTATAATAGCAGTGAATTATTTTATCCCAATATGCAGGTAAAATGGAGGGTATAGTCATGGCAAATGAAATGCAGGTAGCCCGGCAAATTATCGAGGCTCTGGGTGGCAAAGAAAATTTTGCCGCCGCCACCTACTGTATGACCCGGCTCAGAATCACCGCCGTCAACCCGGAAAAAACCGACCGGGAAACTTTGAAAAAACTGGATGGAGTGTTGGGGCTGGTCGAATCCGCCGGACAGATCCAGCTCATCCTCGGACCGGGGTTTGTGGCGAAAGTTGCGGCGGAAATCACCGCTCTGACCGGTCTGAATATGGGAGAGGTCCAGGATTTAAAAGCGGCGGTAGACGATAAAAACCGGACGCCGTTCAAACTGTTTCTGCGGCGTCTGGCCGGTATTTTTATCCCGCTGATTCCCGCCATTGTCGCCTCGGGCATGATTGCCGGTCTGACCAACATCGTCATCCGCTGCGGCGCCGATCCCCAAAGTTCGACCATCGCGATTCTAAACGCCATTGGCTGGGGCCTGTTCACCTATCTGGGCATCTTCGTCGGCATCAACACCGCCAAGGAATTCGGCGGTACGCCCGCCATGGGTGGTCTGGCCGGCGTGCTGGTGCTCAATCCGGCCATCGCCAGCATTAAATTAAATGGTTTGGCACTGGTCCCCGGGCGGGGCGGTATTTTTGGCGTCCTGTTGGTAGCCTGGTTTATGAGCTGGGTGGAAAAGCGGCTGCGCAAAGTGGTCCCCAACGCCGTGGACATCATCGTGACGCCAGCGCTGACGCTTCTGATCACCGGTTTTATGACCTATTATCTGCTGCAGCCGGTGGGCGGCTGGCTGTCCGACAACATCGTCTGGTTTTTCAAAACCATGATCAGCATGGGCGGTGTCGTCTCCGGCTACGTTCTGGCCGCCACATTCCTGCCGGTGGTGATGACCGGCCTGCACCAGGGGCTGCTGCCGGTACATATGGAATTTTTGAACACGCTGAAAGAAAATCCGCTGTTTCCCATCCTCGCTATGGCCGGCGCCGGTCAGGTAGGCGCCACCGTCGCAGTGTATCTGAAGACCAACAATCAACGTTTGAAAACCGTTATTAAAGGCGCGTTGCCGGTCGGTCTGCTGGGCATCGGCGAGCCGCTGATTTTCGGCGTCACCCTGCCGCTGGGCCGTCCGTTCATCACGGCCTGCATCGGCGCCGGTTTCGGCGGCGCTTATCAGGCACTGACCCATGTTTCCTCCATCGCCCTGGGAGTTTCCGGCCTGCCGCTGGCCTTTCTGATCAAGGCCGGCAGCGTGACCAACTATTTGATCGGTATTGTCATCGCTTATGTGGCCGGCTTCCTGGTCACCTGGTTCGCCGGGTTCGACGATCCGGTCGAGGACGATTCCGCTAACGGAGGCGGCAAATAATGGCGGGCTGCGACAAAGGGATTTCCGTTTACGCCGGTCTGGGGCATTCCGCCGCCCAGAACGCCGCCTACCTCGAGCAGGCGGCATCGCTCGGCTACCGTCGCTTATTCACGTCGCTGCACATTCCGGAAGCCGATCCCAGCGGCCTCGCCGACGAATTTGCCCGATTGATCGCTATCGCCGTCCGGTTCGGTTTCCACGTCACCGCTGATATCTCGCCCCGCTCCTTTCCGATGTTTGACGCCTCATTAACTAATCTGGAACCATTCTGCCGGTTGGGTCTCCACGCCCTGCGTCTGGATTTCGGTTTTACGGCTGCGGAAATCGCCCGGCTTACCCGGAAATCACCGCTGACCATTGCGTTAAACGCCAGCGCGCTGGATGAAGCCGCACTGGACGAACTGGCAACAACCCGTGCCGATCTGAGCCGGATCGAAGCCTGGCACAATTATTATCCCCGGCCGGAAACCGGCCTTTCTTTACCGCTGTACCGCCAGCGCAGTCAGCTTTGGCAACAGCGGGGCATCCCCGTTTTCACCTTCATTCCCTCCCGGGAAAATCCCCGGCCTCCCATTGGCGCCGGCCTGCCCACACTGGAGCAGCACCGTTCCCTGACGCCGTTGGTGGCGGCCAAACATTTGGCGGCCAGCGGTCTGACCGACGCTATCGTGTTCGGCGATCCCCTGGCGGGAACATCGGAACTCACCGCCGTGGCCGCATGCGATACCACTTGTATCGAGCTTCGGGTCGAGGCCAGGGATGATCTTCATCCTCACGAACAAATGCTGCTCTGGGCTACCCGGCACACCAACCGCCTCGATCCCGGCGAGGCGGTCATCCGTTCGCAGGAGGCCCGCGACAGTTGCCCGGGAATTATCCCCGCCCGCGCCCCGCAGCCCCGTCCGCAGGGCGCTGTAACCATTGACAATGAGCAATACCGGCGTTATATGGGAGAACTGCAGATCGTCCAGCAGGATCTGCCGCCGGACGAACGGGTCAACCGCGTCGCCATGGTGGTGCCGGAAGAACGTTTCCTGCTGACGCTGCTGCAACCGGGCGCCCCGTTCCGTCTGAAACCGGCCTAATATGGATTTCACAGCTGTTCGCTTGAAGTATGAGGCATAAGGAGGTATTTATTAAATGGATCTAAGCAAGCTGGCCACCGAAGGCCGCAATCCCGATACCCTGGACATTGACCGTTTGTCCACGTTGCAGATCGTGGAACGGATTAACCGGGAAGACCAAAAAATAGCCGCGGCTGTCCACACCGCCCTGCCGGCCATCGCCCAAATCGTCGATGAAGCCGTAACCGCCTTTCAGTCCGGCGGCCGCCTGATCTATCTCGGCGCCGGCACCAGCGGCCGTCTGGGCATTTTGGACGCCTCCGAGTGCCCACCCACCTACGGTACGCCGCCGGAGCTGATCCAGGGCCTGATCGCCGGCGGTCAGGAAGCCGTATTCCGGGCGGTGGAAGGCGCCGAAGACTCCCTGTCACTGGCCGGCGAAGATCTCGATGGCATTTCACTGACGTCCAGCGACCTGGTGGTCGGCATCGCCGCCAGCGGCCGGACTCCCTATGTGATCGGCGGCCTGCGCCATGCCCGCATCCGGGGCTGTAAAACCGCCGCCGTCGTCTGCAGCGGCCATTCCGAAATGGAACAGGCGGCCGATATCACCGCTGTGGTCATCGTCGGCCCCGAGGTCATCATGGGCTCTACCCGGATGAAAGCGGGAACGGCGCAAAAAATGGTACTGAACATGATCACAACCGCCAGCATGATCCGGCTGGGCAAAGTTTACAGCAATCTGATGATTGACGTACAGGCCACCAATGCCAAACTGGTGGAACGGGCCAAACGTATCGTCGCGCTGGCCACCGGCGCCGACCGTCCCGAAATCGAAGCCGCACTGGAAGCTACCGGCGGTGCGGTCAAACCCGCTGTTACCATGCTGCTGGCCAATGTCGACGCCGCGCTGGCGCTGAAACTTCTGCAGCGCGCCGACGGTTACGTAGCCAAAGCGGTGGAATTTTCCCGGGGATAATGCCATTATCCAGTTCAAAATGCGGTGTTGATACTCTCGGCATATACTGTAAAAAGGACGGCCCTCCCGGCAAAATACCGCAGAAGGGCCGTCCTTTTTTCCCTGTGCTGGTGAAGTTCTGGCAAAACCGGTTGCGCGATGGTCTCAGTGAGTCGCCACCGGCCTGACTTTTCCAATCATACCACCGCCGTTTACTTCCGCCATGATTGATAGC
>DATMYQ010000105.1:0-13902 GCA_035560935.1 Patescibacteria group bacterium
CAATAAATATAATTACTGTTTTCCGCCATTTGCACGGTTCGTTAAAAAGGCGTGTCGTCACCCAGATAGCAGGCGATATGATGCTCCAGATACAGGGCTTGCAGCCGGGCCATCGTTTCGCCGGTCACGTCGCCATGGTCACCGTATTCGTAGTCTTTTCCCAACTGGTTCCATTTGGTCAGTCCCAACCGGTGAAATGGCAGCAGATTGATTTCATATAATGTATTTTGCTCCATAAACACAATCAGTTGGCGGGCATTTTCCTCGCTGTCGTTATAGCCGGCGATGATCGGCTGGCGCAAAACAAGCCGGCCCGGCCAGTCGCTCTGTTTCAGCCGGGCAATATTCGCAAGGATCACCGTGTTGTTAACGCCGGTTCCCTGTTTGTGTCTGGCGCTGTCCATATGTTTCACGTCAATAAACGCAAAATCGATATAGCGGAATATCTTCAAAAACACTGCCGGCGTTGCATAACCGCTGGTTTCAATGGCTTGATGAATTTGGTGGCTACGGCATTTTTTCAGAACCTCGGCCAAAAATTCATGCTGCATTAAGGGCTCGCCACCGGTAAAGGTCACTCCGCCGCCGGAACCCCAGTGGCTGAAATCCCGTCGCAGAATCGCCACCAGCTCGTCGGCCGTATAGTTCCGGACACATTGTTTCAGCGCCTGATTGGGACAAATATCCACGCAGTCAAAACGCTCGCACGCCCGGCAAAACTCCCAGGCAATCTCCGCTTCACCCCGACTGTTAAAGGTGATAGAACCGGACGGACAGGCACTTTGGCAAGCCCGGCAGCCTTTTTCCCCTTTGCAGACCTTCCCCGCAAATAAAATATGCTTGTTCATCGTCCAGCTTTCCGGATTGGCACACCACTGACATTGCAGCGGGCAGCCCGCCAGAAACACACTGGTCCGGCAACCGGGACCGTCGTGTACCGAAAAGCTCTGGATGTCAAAAATCGCCCCTTGGGTATTCATTGTGGCTCCTACTCCGCGGCATAACCCGGACACGTTGATGCGCCGCAGGTCGCGTAGGCCCAGTTTTCTTTTTCCAGTCCCGTGCAGGTGCCAATGCCGTATTTATCCGGGTTGACGAATTTTTTACAGTTCCCGCATTTTTCCGCCGGGATAAAACGGGAGCAGGCCTCGCTCCCCTCGCCGTCAATCGGCGCCACTCCTTTACTTATCGCACACATGCCCTTTTCACAGTCCAGGTTGATATAGCTTTTGCAATCGTAATGTTTCATGGTCATTGCCTCCATTGCCTATTTTCGCTTATGCCTTGTCGTATTCCGTCCGGTAGATGACTTCGTCCTGGATGGGTTTGCCGATTTCACACCAGTATTGGGTAAAGCCGGCCACCCGGACCATCAGCTCCCGGTATTTTTCCGGCGTGACCTGCGCCTCCCGCAGCGTCTTGCTGTCCACCACGTTGAACTGAACATGGAATCCGCCTTTGCGCATATAGGCCCGCACCACGTCGAGCAGTTTCCGGGTGCCGTTGACGCCCCGGACGGCGGAGGGGTGCAGTTTCAGATTCATTTGCGCGTTCTGGTGTATGGAGTGATCATACACGGTGGCCGATTCGAAGATCGCGTAAATTCCGTTTTTATCCGTACCCGCCGCCGCCGATACGGAACCGTCGGAATAGGTGGTGCCGGCCAGCCGGCCATCGGCGGTCGCCAGCGTCACAAAGCCCTGGGGACCGTGGGTGGATACGGAAATCTGGCACAGGTACAGCGGTTTGCCATAGTAGGAGGTATAACGGTGGGTCATCTCCTGCATATAGTAATGATAGGCTTTAAAAATTTCATCGGCCTGCTTGTCGGCGTTGCCGTATTTCGGGGCGTTGATGCAGGCGGCAAAAATTTTCTCATAACGGGGGCTATTTTCTGTGCTCTCGCGGAAATCCGGCGAGAACACACCGGTTTCATAAGCCGTCTTAAAACCGAAATTGTTCACCATGGCCTCGGTCATTGCTTCGATGGCAAATTTCCGTTCGTCAAACACGTTCTTTTTAATCGAAGACAGGGAGTTGATGAAGGTAACCGTACCGCAGGATTCAAAGTTAATGCAGGCGTTATAGCGGGCCCCCATCGTACCGATGTGTTTGCCTTTAGTAAAGCAGTCCGGCTTCAGCAGGGAGTTGACCGCCGGCATATTGTATTTGCGCCAGATATCCATCTGAATGTTATTGCAGCGGTTCACCACGTCCGTGGTCAGTTCCATATATTCTTTCCATTGCGCCATCAGGCTTTCATAGGAATCCAGGGTCTTATTATGGGACGGATACACCTGCTTGCCGGTTCGTTTGTCCAAGCCGTTGGTCAGCACCAGTTCCAGCACTTTCGGCATGGCGATGAAATGAACGCCGGTGCCGCAGGTGGGAGATGCACCGCCGGGAATCATCGTTTGCCGGCCATTGTAGTCCAGCGGCAAAAAGCACCCCGGCGCCGATTCCAGACATCCGCCCAGACACCAGGCCCGTGCGTCATGCAGGTCCATTCCCTCCGGCCCGTAATTCCGCAGCATAAAATTCATACCGGTCTGGTTATTCATCCAGGCAGGATAGCCCAACCCCAGCTTGGTGCAGGAAGCGGCCTTCATCAAAAAGTCTTCCGGCATTTTTTCGTCATATAATACGCTCAGCGTCGGCTGCGGCGTCTGGTTTCTCATACCGGCTTCCACTATCAGGTACTCCAGCGGCGTCACCGCCGACAGACCGTCATAGTTCTGTCCTCCCAGCGAAAGGTTGTTAAAGGTGTTGCCGGAAAGAACGCCGCCGGATACCCCGGCCGAAGCAAAACATTCAATACAGGTGATTTTTATCCGGTATAATTCCAGAATTTCAATGATGTCTTCGTCAGTCATCACGCCATCCTCGATATCCTTCTCGTAGAACGGCTGCAGAATTTGTCCCAGCCGGCCGATGGAAAGGCCCGACTGTGGATCTTCGTTGACGACACCCAGATGACAGCACAGCGTCAGTTGGATGGCTTCCCAAAAATTGGCCGGTTTTTTATGGGCAATGTTCCCCATGACTTCAGCGACTTTTTGGTAATTGGCTTTTAATTCCTCATCCGTCTCAATGGAAGCCAGATAAGTGGCCCGTCGGGCATAGTTTTCACACCAGGCGCTCAGGCCTTTGGTGATTTCTTTCATTGCGGCGTAGTAATAGCCCCGGCTCATGCCAAAATCGCCGTCATTACCGGCTTCGCCCATGACTTCCGCCATTCTTTCGTCGCATAGTTCAATAATCCGGTCAAAACCGTACTGCAGCGGCAGATAGTAGTTAATGACCTCCCGCCCCTGGGGAATGGCAAACGAATCAAACATGCAGACTACGCTGTCCATGATCCGTTTGAACTGGTCATAGCCCGGCGTCATCCGGGAATACTTGTCGCTCAGTTCTTCCACGGAAATACCGGCCCAGGGTTCTGACGCTTTCACCAGCACGGGAATTTCTTCCTTGCGCATGCCGAACTTCTTGGCAATAGAGATAATGTTCCCGTAGCTTTCCGTAACGTTGCCGCCGCCGGAACCGACCATGCTGACCGAATCCGCCTCGCTCTCGGCCGGTGCATCGACTTCGTTCATCAAGGCTTCCGCCTGGGCATTGAAGAAGCTGGAGCAGACCCAGGGGAACGGAAACGCCCCCCGGACATTTTTCGTTTTGTTCATCACCAGTTTTTCATAGGGCAGAATCGTCGGCGTCATGTGCGACAGGCAGGCCGCCATCGCTTTGGCCCGTCTGACTTCCAGGATTTCCCCGTCATTTTCCCACCAGGTCCGGTTGTACCAGTAGGCCGCTTCCATGTCGGCCGTCACTTTTAACGTATAATATACATCCATGAGCTTTTGCGTGCTTTCCTTGGCTGCCGGAATATCCGACTCTGACGTTTTATCCGCATTCGCCATATCAATGCCACGTTTTTGCAAAATTTCCTGCAGTTTCATCTCATTGGAATTCATCGCCATACCTCCTTGCTTTTATATTAACACTTTATTATAAGTCAGAAAAAAACAGCAGTGTAAAGTACACACTTTCTGCTTTCTCCGGCTATTTTTTTCTGGCCAAAAAGCAAAAGAGTTCCCGTTATTTTGCCGCAAAGCATTCTCTCCGCACCGCCTTTTTCCAGTTGGTTCCGGTGCAACAATCTTTTGGCAGGAAAAAGGATTTACCGGTTTGTTAAAGAAATTAAACCATATAAACCAATCGGCTAAAAAGGTCTTTGCGGCTCAGAACCAATCATCAGGAGGAAGCAGCAGATGCGATTTTCCGAACTGGTCGACATTGAAGAACTGCAAACACTATGCGACAGTTATCATGCTCATACCGGTGCAGTAATGGCCATCCTTGATCTGGAGGGAAACATTCTAATCTCCACCGGCTGGCAGGATATCTGCACCCGCTTTCACCGGGCGCACCCGCAAACCGCGCTCCGTTGCCGCGAGAGTGACACCATACTGGCCGACCAGCTGGGACAGGGACAACATTACAATGTATATCGTTGCAAAAACGGCCTGATTGACGTTGCCGTTCCCATATTCATCGGCGGTCAGCACGTTGCCAATTTTTTTACCGGACAATTTTTTTTCGTAAAGCCGGACCGGGATGTTTTTGTCCGGCAGGCCCAAGAATTCGGCTTTGACACCGCCGCTTATTTGGCGGCCCTGGATAAAGTCCCCATAGTTACCGAAGAATACGTACAAAAAGTCCTATATTTCTTCTCCCGCTTATCCCATCTTTTCGGAGAAATGGGGCTGGCCCGGAAAAACCTGAAGGAAAAAAACGATGAACTGGAATTCAAAGTAGAGGTTCGAACTCAGGAACTGGTAGCCGCCAATCAGGAGCTGGTGGCCATGAACCAGGAAATGACGCTGATCAATGACTCTCTGCAAAACGCCAACCGCAAATTGGAAGGTGAAATCGTTGAACGCAGCCGGGTCGAAGTCGAGTTGGAAAAGTCCAACGCTGAATTAATAAGCACGCTGGACCAATTACGCAAAACCCAGGCCCAGTTGATTCAGTCGGAAAAAATGGCCGCGCTGGGCAGCCTGGTAGCCGGGGTGGCCCACGAAATCAACACCCCGCTGGGCAATAGCGTGACAGTGGCTTCCCATCTGCACTCTTTAGTATCCAATTTATCCGGTTTGTATTCCCGGGGACAAATGAAGGCGGCCAAACTGGAAGAATTTATCCGCGATGATGAGGAAAGCCTGCACCTGCTGGAACTCAACCTCAAACGGGCCGCTGAATTAGTCCGGAGTTTTAAAAATGTCGCTTCCACGCAAATGCAGGAAGAACGGCAGCGTTTCAATGTCCGTCATTTCCTGGAAGAAGTGCTTCTCACTCTGCATCCGCACCTCAAAAAAACACAGCTGCAGTTCGTTCTTGATTGCCCGGATGATTTGGTTTGGCACGGCTACTCCGGGATCTTGGCCCAACTGGCAACCAATTTCACTATGAACTCCCTGGCCCACGCTTATGACCCGGGTCAGGCCGGAACATTGACCCTCGCCGTCAACACCAGCGCCAAGCATCTATTGGTAAAATATACGGACGACGGCAAAGGGATGCCGGAGGAAATATGCAACCGGGTGTTCGAACCTTTTTTCACCACAACGCGGGGCAGCGGCGGAACGGGTCTGGGTTTATACGTGGTTTACAATCTGGTAACCCAACGGCTGAACGGATCTATTGAATGCCTGAGCGCTCCCGGCCAAGGCACCACATTCCGAGTGGAACTGCCGCTTCAGGATCTTTAATAAAACCGTTCTGTAATGTATTCTGGATACTTGTTCGTAATTTATTGCTTCCAGCTTTCTCCTTCCTTTACAATAAGGAAGAATGAAAAGGAGCGATACATAATGAACAAATTAACCAAAATGAACACTCAACAGTTAGAACTGCACCAAAAAACCTTATCCCGCAGTTACGAAGAAGCCCAGGCAAAAAACCTCAAGCTCGACATGTCCCGGGGCAAACCCTGCACCGAGCAGTTGAATCTTTCTAACGGTCTGCTAAGCTGCCTCGCGGCAGATGATTATAAGGCCGCCAACGGAACGGACTGCCGAAATTACGGCGGGCTGGACGGGCTTCCCGAAGCCAAGCAGCTTCTGGCCTGGTTCCTGGAAGTGCGCCCGGAAGAAATCATCATCGGCGGAAACTCCAGCTTAACCATGATGTACGACCTCATCGCCAAAGCGATGCTGCATCAGATCCCCGGCAGCCCAACACCCTGGGCCAAGTTGCCGCAGGTAAAATTTCTCTGTCCCAGTCCCGGTTACGACCGCCATTTTGCCATTTGCGAAAACCTGGGCATCGAAATGATCACCATTAACTATCTGGCCGACGGCCCCGATATGGATGAAGTGGAGCGCCTGGCAGCCGCCGATCCGGCGATTAAAGGCATCTGGTGCGTGCCTAAATACAGCAATCCCACCGGCGTCACCTATTCCGACGCCGTGGTTAAACGACTGGCAGCGATGGTTACGAAAGCTCCGGATTTTCGCATTTTTTGGGACAATGCCTATACCGCACACCATTTGACCGATACTTCCACCCCGCTGCTCAATATTCTCGAAGCTTGCCGGCAGGCAGGTAATCCCGACCGGGTATTTGAATTTGCCTCCACTTCCAAAATCAGCTTCCCCGGCGCCGGTGTTGCCCTGCTGGCCAGCAGTGAGACGAATATCAACTGGCTCAAAAAGCAGATCAATATCCAGACCATTGGACCCGACAAACTGAATCAATTGCGCCATGTCCGTTTCTTCCAGGACCGGGCCGGTATCGAAAACCATATGCGCCAGCATGCGGCCATCATCAAACCGAAATTCGATCTAGTAAGGGAAATTTTAGAAACCAGACTGGCTGATTCCAACCTGGCATCCTGGAGTAAGCCCGTGGGAGGCTACTTCGTCAGCCTGGATACTCTCCCTGGCTGTGCCCAAAAAGTTGTCGCCAAAGCAGCAGCAGCAGGAGTAGTACTTACCCCGGCGGCAGCAACCTTCCCCTATGGCAAAGATCCTGAAGATAAGAACATCCGGATCTCTCCGACATTCCCGCCGTTGTCCGAGCTGCGGCAGGCGATGGAACTCCTCGCCCTTTGCGTCGAGCTGGTCAGTGCCGAACAGGAATTGGCCAAACGGGGTATTTGAAAAATTTAATTCCTCTCTTAAAACAAGGCGGATGAAGCTATTGACACGTAAGTCTCTGTTAATATCTTCATCCTCTTTTTGTAAAAGCTGAGTGGTTTATTAGAGGAAAATGTCAGGTTACCGAGAATATCTTCCACAAATAGACAGCGGAAACTATCCCGTGCTTATCGCACGCAAAAATACACTTCCCAACAGAAAGGAGCCGCAAATGATAAAAAAAATCTTAACAAACGTCATCTTATTGCTGTTCATGGTGGCCACGGCCGGAGGATTGAACCTGGCAACAGCGGCGGAAAACCCGGAAACGAAAAAGGTTTTTGATGCCCATGACACCGGAGTTCGTTACCATTTTACCGACACAGACATGGATTTCAATTTCGGTACGCTGGTGCTGGGCGCAACGGTAAACCACGGTGTGGAAACCGGTGAAGCTTTCAATACCGCCGCCCGGATCAAGGACGGTGACGCGGCCAGTTGGCAGGAGGAATGGTTTCAACTGGCGCAACGCGCCGAAGCCCGCGGCGAACAGTCACTGGCTGCCGGCCATCGGGTGAGCGGGCGCGACCAACTGCAACGGGCCGCCTATTATTACCGCATATCCCTGCTGGCTATCCTGCCGGGTGATCCACGCCTGCAGGAACGGGCGCTGAAAAGCCGCAGTCTGATGAAAAAGGCAGGCGAATTATTTGATCCGCCGCTGGAATACTTTGAAATTCCCTTCGAAGGCACCGTACTGCCGGGTTATTTTCGCAAAGCCCCCGGCGATAAGCCGGCCAAAACCCTGTTGATGATCGGCGGCGGTGAAACCTTTGCCGAAGATCTGGTTTTTTACATCGCTCCCCAGGCCTACGACCGCGGCTACAATTTCATGACGGTGGACTTGCCGGGCCAGGGTCTGTTGCCAATGGAAGGAAAAGTTTTTCGCCCCGATATGCATGTTCCATTGAAAGCTGTTGTTGACTACGCGTTAACTCGCCCCGAAGTGGATACGAAACAACTGGCCGCTTACGGTTACAGCGGCGGCGGCGGCTTCGTACCCCAGGCGGCGATGCATGATTCGCGTCTTGCCGCCATTGCGATGAGTTCCGGGGTGGTTGACGCCTACCCCTTATTTTCCAACATGCCGGTAGTTTTGGCCTCCCAGCAGCAAATTGACTCCTGGACAACCTTCCATCGCAATATTGTCAAAGCGATTTGCTGGCGCTGGGGCGTGTCCATGGATAAGCCTGCCGGACTGGCGGAAGCCAACCGCGGCTTCACCTTTGATCCGGCGCAGATTTCCGTACCGGCATTGCTGATCGTCGGTGAAGGCGAATACAAAAGTTTAGAAGTACAACGTCAGCAAAAAGTAATCCTGGATGGTTTACCCAATCCCCTGAAAAAAATGATCATCACTCCCAGCAATGAAGGCGCCACCAATCACTGCGTCATGGAAAATCGCAGTCTGGTGGGACAGGTCCTTTTTGACTGGCTGGATGAAGTCTTACCGCAGACACCTCAGTAAAACAGAGAAAAATCCCCGGCTGCCCTCCAACGGTCAGGCCGGGGATTTTTCCCAACAGGAGGACAACACCATGAAACTGACGAAAAATCTAATCATTGTGCTACTTACCGGCTGGTTGCTGTTGTTCGCCGGAACAGTCAGCGCCGCGGAGGCGGACCCAAATGTTATTTCTCTTGACCGGGGTCTGATCAGCGGCGTCACCGCAGACCAGGTGCGAACTTTTCTCGGAATACCTTACGCAGCCCCGCCGGTCGGTCCCCTGCGCTGGCAGCCGCCTCAGCCGGCCGCAGCCTGGAGCGGAATCCGCCAGTGCACAACCTTTGGACCTTCCTGCCCTCAGCCCCGCCAAACAGATGCCTATACTTACAGTGAAGACTGCCTGTACCTGAACGTCTGGGCACCGGCAGCGCCGTCGGCAGAAAAACTGCCGGTAATGGTCTGGATTCATGGTGGGGCCTTCAACTTTGGCAGCACAACACTGCCGGAATATGACGGGAAAAATCTGGCCGCCCAGGGCGTGGTGGTGGTCACGCTGAACTACCGTCTCGGTCCGCTGGGCTTTTTAGTCCATCCTCTGTTGGCAGCAGAATCACCGCAGGGAACCTCGGGCAATTACGGCCTGCTGGACCAGATCGCCGCACTGCAATGGGTCCAGCACAACATTGCCGCTTTTGGCGGCGATCCGGACCGGGTGACGATTTTCGGACAGTCCGCGGGCTCCCGTTCCGTTTCCCTCCTGCTGCTCAGTCCGATGACCGATGGACTGTTTCAGGGAGCCATCGCTGAAAGTGGCGGACCGATTATCGGTTCGGAATATTTGTCGCCGGCATTCAATGGTGACCCGGTGAATGGAGCAAAAATGGGACAGGAACTGGCGCAACGGTTAGGCTGCGACACGGAAAATGACGTTTTGGCCGCGCTGCGCTCCCAGTCCGCAGCGGAAGTCATTCAGGCAGCCGCCTGCAGCACCGGCCTGTTCGACGCCGGTCTGTTCTTTGCGCCGGTTTTTGATTCCTGGGTATTACCGGCGGATCCCCGGGAAGCCTTGCGGGACATCCGTCAGCACAAGGTACCGCTGATCGCCGGTAGCACTAAAAACGAGGGAACTCTGTATCTGATGCAGGAGCCGGATGTATCCCTAAATAAATACCGTGACTTCCTCCAGTCAAGATTTGGCGCCAACGCAGACCGGGCCGGGAAACTTTTCCCCGCTTCCGTTGACCAGGAAGCGGCGCCAGCCATCGATAAAATGGTAACCGTGGCGGCCAACGCCCGACCGGCACGACTTGTGGCCCGGGCGATGGAACAAGCGGCTGCGCCCGCCTATCTCTACCAGTTTACCCGGCGCCCGGACACGTCGCTGGCTCGTCGGATCGGCGCCCATCATGGCGTGGAGCTGGCCTATGTCTTCGGCAATATGAAGGATGCCGATGGTTATAATTCCGCTGACCGTGAGCTTTCCCGCATTATCATGAGCTATTGGGTGAATTTTGCCCGGACGGGAAATCCCAATGGTGCCGGCTTGCCCTACTGGCCCGTCTATCGCACCACCGATGATCAGAATCTGGAGCTGGGTGACGCCATAATCGTCAATAAACATCTGTATAAAGCCGAAGCCGATTTCATTGATCAAATCGAGAGCAAGCAATAAGAAGGCGGAGGAAGCCAATATGAACACCACCAATCACCGACAGAAATCAGGCGCGCTGCCAACACATTTTCGTCCTTTCCTCTTTACCCGTCCGTTCTGGCAATGCTGTATTATTCTTTTTTATGTCGCCTGCTTGATTTTCCCCATGGCTGCCACAGCAGCACCCATGCTTTCACCGGCTACGATAAACAGCAGCGGACTCGTTCTGGTGGCAACCTTTGAAGACGGAAAACTGTACCAGGCGGGAAAATTCAAAGTACTGGAATTAAACGGTACCTATCAAAAGATGGGGCGACAATACGGCGGACTGCTGGGCGCAGAAATTCAGGGAATGTACGCCGTCGTAACCGAACAATACGAAAAAAATCATATTGTCAACCCGCAAGCCACCCTGCCGGATTTTGCGGCCAAACTTTTTTCCCTGTATCCCCGGCAATTTCAGGAAATGGCCCGGGGCATAGCGGAAACTTCCGGTATGGAAACGGACAAGCTGGCAGTTCTCAACGAATTTTTTGACTACATGCTGCTTTATTCCACTAATGCCACGCAAAACAATCATTGCGCCACTATGACGGCCTGGGGAACCTATACCTCGGATTCATCGCTGGTTATGGGAAGAAATTTTGATTTCCCGGCATTTTTCCGGGAATTTGACCCGTATATCACCGTGGTCGTATACAATCCCTCCGACACGGCTCAGTCAGCAGCCGTTGTTACCTATCCGGGACAGATCGGCTCCATCCAGACCTTCAACAGCCCAGGCCTGATCCTGGAAAATAACGATGGCAGCAGTTGCGGCGATCCTGAGCGTTATTTCGGCCGGCGCATACCTTTTCTCATCAGCGACCTGGAAATGATGCTGGATCATTCCACTCTGGCAGGTTTGGACGCCGCACTCCATACCCGTCGTCTCCACTACCCGCTGATTTTCAATCTGGCGGACGCTACGACCGCCAACACCTACGAAATATCCACCGCCGACATGAAGAAACGAACAGGCGGGACAACGGGTCTGCTCATTGGTGTCAATCATTTTATCAGCCCTGATTGGCCGCTGGCTATGAGTGAATCCGCAGCCCTGAAAACACGAATTGAAGACTCCGCCGGCCGCTACCGCAATTTGGCCGCATTAGCGGAGGCATATAAAGGAAGTTTGGATAGCCGCAAAATGATGGAAATTTTAGATATCCCGGTTGCGCAGGGAGGAGCCACACCCCAGGACCGTTCGATTTATCAGTTTGTGGCTGTGCCGCAGCAGGGGAAAATATGGTTGAAAGCTTTATCCTATGAAGACTGGACGGAAATTGACCTGACCGGGTTATACTCGCCGACAAGGAACCAAGACGCCGCTATTTCGCCGTGAAAGCCTTGATAATTTTATTAGCAATCAGGAGGCCTGGACATTTGAAAAAACTTTTTTGTATCCCACTTCTATACATCTTCCTTCTGACACTATATCCGGCCACCGCCTTTGGTAACCCCGATGATCCGGCCATTCCGGCCATTGTTCAGCCCGTTGCGCAACCTGCGGTCCAGCTCACACCCCATCCCGTGGTCCAACCTACGGTTCTTACCGTTCCCCTGCCAGCGGAGCAGATCATGGAAATACAGGAATTTTTGCCGGTATTCATCAAAGCTGAAAAACTAACCTGCTCGATTATTTATGGACAGCAGCCCAAAATGGTCATCATTGGCGACGCAGCGGCGGTCCATCGCCTGGCGGCGCTCATCACTGACCTCGCGAAGCATCCCGTGACCCGGGACTTGATTTACATCACCGCTAGCATGGAAGATGTCACCGTCAGCGGTGGCAGTGCCACGGGGATGAATATTCAGGACATCCCCGTCACCGCCAACTGGACGCGCACAAATGCCAACACCACTTTCACACCGGCCACGAGTTGGTCACTGCAGGCGGGCCAAAGCCAAAATGTTTTCTCCAGCCTGATGCTGCGTACGTCCAGAGACGACAGCCGCTTACTGATTGCCGGGCAGATCGCGACGACCAACGGCATGCCCGGCAGTCTGACCCACGTAGAGGAAGTGCCTTACGCGGTGGTCAACGCCAATGGTTCCAGCCAGATTCAGTACTGCCGGGCGGAGACCGTCATCCAGATAAAACCAACCCTGTTAGAGTACAACACAGCCGAACCAGCAAAAAGCCTTATCAAACTGGATATTCACCTGCAAATCAGCGTAATTGGCGATCAATCCAATTTGTACAGCACCGTCAATCCGATCATTACCACCCGCAGTCTGACCGTGACCCGGATTTTACAGGCCGATAACACGGCCAATGCGGTCGCGGCCATTGTCCACGACGAAAATTTATCCACCGAGCAGGGAATTCCCCTGCTGAACAAACTGCCTCTGCTCAAATATCTTTTTTCCCAAAAAACAACCGTGAAAGAGCGCTCCCTGTCTCTGCTCAAACTGGCAGTACGTTTCATCCCGCCGGAAAACCTGACTGACGACAATGTGAAGTCGTTGCTGTCAAAACCAAAGGGGGAAAAAGATTGAACTTCGCCAAAATACTTCTTTTGATTTTGCTGGGAAACCTGGTCTATACTCCGCTCAGCCTGGCGGAACCAATCTATCAGACGGTTGCTGTTCCCAAGGAAAAAATGGTGGCTGTTCTGCGGTTGCTGGATGATACAGCTGCCCGTCTGGGAGTCACTTACTCGGTGTTTAACGCCTCTTCGCCAGAAATTGTACTGCGGGGCGAATCGGAAAGTCTGCAGCAAATGACTCTGTTGCTGGAAGAATGCCGTACCGAAGATACCGTAAACGATTTGATCAATATCAGCTGCAGCCTGCATTCCCTGCAGGAAGGAGACCTTTTGAGCCTGGGCTTTCTGCCGCCCAGCGGCGTCCAGGCCAGCGGCTATGTCCAGCGCAACAATACATCGGTGGATATTTGGGAATTAGCATTATCCACCCTCGAAAATTCCTATCTGAAACTTCAGCAAACGCTGAATAAGGGCACCACGGTTATATCCGGCGACATTACCACAACCAACGGCCTCCGTGGCGAACTGACCACGAAACAATCCCTGCCACTGTCCGTAACAACCGGAGTTATCAATACAACCAGCGTCACCTATAAAGACGTTGTCACGGAAGTGAAAGTCACTCCCACTATTCTGGCCTACAACAGTGAAAATCCACCGGAAAGTAAAGTACGTTTAGACATTCACGTAAAAATCAGCAATGTAAACAAAACCACCAACAGCAGCACCACCTATCCGTACATCGCTTCACGGGAATACGACATGACCCGTATCGTCAAAGCCAACAATCAGCCCTATATTACCGCGGCCATTGTCCGGGATAAACAACTGAAAACGACTGCGGGGATTCCAGTATTGAAGGATCTGCCGCTCCTCAAGTATCTTTTCAGCAGCGACTACAACCGTAACGTCCGGGAATATGACATTTTAAAAATCAACGTTGCCTTTCTGCCTTTAAGCAAATAAACTTCATCATCAGCTTGAACAACTGGCGCACCGCTTTTTTCAAAAAACTCCACCTTACCCATTGCAAGGTGGAGTTTTTGATTTATATTACCCGATAAGTATTTCTTC
>DATMYQ010000106.1:0-5757 GCA_035560935.1 Patescibacteria group bacterium
CGCCTAACATTTGATCATCACGATATAGTCCGTAAAAATTCTGTAATGGATTTGAAATCTGGATTTCAGTAAATTTTTTGATAATTTTCCTTCTATTTTCTTCACAAGGATCAAATACTTTTGGGTACGCATTAAATGCGATGTTGACGAAATCAATTATTTCATGCTCAGTAAGTAATCTAATCATACTCATTGGCTATCACCATTTCCCTTCAGCAAATGACTCTCGGGAACGGTTCCGCCGATTCGGCGCACCGCACTATTTACAATCTAAACATTCCCCAATAAAAGAAGAACTCCTACCAAATTATCGCAAATTTGTCAGAAGTTCTTCTCTTCTCGCCCTCACCAATGATACGGTTCTCCTCTATTAATCTTAAACGCCCGATACACCTGCTCCACCAGCATCATCCGTATCATCTGGTGCGTAAACGTCATTCGTGAAAACGAAATCCTTTCCTTGGCGGCGGCCACCACTGCCTTCGCCAATCCGAACGCCCCGCCGATGACAAAGGTCAGGTCGCTCTGGCCGGCCAGTGCTTTTTCTTCCAGTTTGGCGGCCAGTTCTTCCGAGGAAATCAACGTTCCCGCCACATCCAGTACCATCAAACAGGTTCCCGGCCGCAGTGCCTTCAGGATCCGTTCTCCTTCTTTATCCAGCGCCTGCACCTTTTCTGCCGGGGCAGGATTGTCGGGCATCCGTTCCTCGCTGACTTCGACAATCTCCAGGCGGCAGAACGGTCCCAGCCGTTTTTGATACTCCTGGATACCGGCGGTCAGGTATTTTTCTTTGATTTTACCCACACCAACAATGGTAATGCGCACTGGTAATTCCTCCAAACACGTTGCATTTCTTCACTCCTGTTCTAAGGCAAAAAAGGCCGGAATTTCCGGCCTTTTTCTTTTCTGATCTCCGGTCCTGTTCTTGGCCTTTATTGATTCGGCATGGCTTCCAGCAACACGCTGACCGTAAAGGACTGTCCTCGACGAAAAACAATCACGTCTACCTTAGTGCCGACGGCCTGGTTATCCAATGTCGTCCGCAAATCCACGACAGAGGTGATGGGCTGGCCGGCAATCTGCTGGATGATGTCGCCATCCCGGATGCCGGCCCGTGCTGCCGGCGTATTGGGAGCGACCCGATACACCAGCACCCCGTTGTCCAGGCTAAGCTCGTAGCCGTAACGGGCCGCGGTGTTTTTGTCCATAGGCACAATACCCAGATAGGCACGGATGACGCGGCCTTTTTCAATAATAGACTGCAGTACCGGCCGCGCGGCATTAATAGGAATGGCAAAGCTGATGCCCTCGACACCGGCGGCGGCAATTTTAGCACTGTTGATGCCGATGACCAGTCCGTCGGCGCTGACCAATGCGCCACCGGAATTGCCGGGATTGATGGCAGCATCGGTCTGGATCAGCTTGAAGCGCCGGTCATCTAGATCCAACGTCCGGTTTAACGCGCTGATCACGCCAGCGGTGACCGTTCCTTTGAACTCCAGGCCCAGCGGGTTGCCGATGGCAATGGCGGGCTCACCCACCAGCAATGAATCGGAATCACCCAGTGTCGCCACCGCCAGATTGTCGGCGTCGATTTTGACCACCGCCAAATCCGTGGCCGGGTCCGTCCCCAGCACCTTACCGGTGACGGTGCGGCCATCGGCCAGCGACACGGCCAGTTCCGAAGCATTTTCCACCACATGGTTATTCGTGGCGATATAACCCCGGGCGTCAAAGATAACGCCGGAGCCAACCCCTTTGTCGACCAATACTTTGCGGTTCAGCATATCCCGGGCGTAGGCTTTGTTGGTGATTCCCACCACCGCCGGACCCACCGCCTGGGCGGCGCGGACCACCGGCGTGTTGCGGTAGTCGGAAACTTTGCCGGAAGGTACCGGCGGCGCCAGCGGCGCAGGCTGAGCCGGAGCCGGCTGGTTCGGTTTGGCCGCCTGTTGATTCGTTTTGTCACCGCAGCCGCTCAACAGTACCAGAAGCAACAGGGTAAGCAAAATCATGAGTCGACGCCAAAAAGATGTTTGCATAATAATTACCTCCTGTCCCGAATCATCAATTTACTATGACTCTCTGATCCAACCGGCTCGCCGGTCGGGATGAGTAAGATGCAGGGTAATGGACGCTGCCTGCCGGCAGTCATGTTCGTTCAATATGTTCTGTACGGTGGCTCTGGCCAGTTCTGGCCGATTATTCTCTTTGCTAAGATGAGCCAGAAAAACCTCGGTCCGCTGTTTTTTCGGCAGCCGGGCGAGCATCCAGCCGGTATCGGTGTTGGCCAGATGCCCCCGGTTGCTGAGTATCCGTTTTTTCAAATACCAGGGATATTCTCCGTTATTCAGCATGTCCACGTCGTGATTGGATTCCAGCACCAGCACATCGGAATGCGCCAATGCTTTTTTTACGCTTTCGGTGATAAAACCCATGTCGGTGGCCACGCAGCATTTCATATCCCGCCGGCAAAAGCTAAAACCCACCGGATCAGCGGCATCATGGGAAATGCTAAAAGCCTCGGCAATAACGCTGCCAATCTCCAGGGAGAGTTCCAGCGGGCGAAAGCATTCCGCCGGCAATTGGTCGCGGCAATACATCGACTCCCAGGTGGCCGGCCGGGTATAGAGCGGCAAGCGGTATTTTTTCAGCAAGGTAACCAAACCGGCGACATGATCCCGGTGTTCGTGGGTAATAAAGATACCATCCAGATTCTCCGGTGCCACGCCGACTTCTGCCAGCCCCAGTTTGATCCGGCGGGCGCTGATGCCGGCGTCTACCAACAGCCGGGTGTCGCCCATACGGATATAGGTGGCGTTACCGGTGCTGCCGCTGGCCAATACATGTATTTCCATTGATTGTTCCCTCCCTGCCGTTTTATATCCGGCAGTATCGTTCCCTTCCAGCATACCGCCCGCATTCAGCGCCATTCTTCCGGAGTTTTTTCTCGGATCGCCTGCCGCAGTTCCTCCGGCAATGGCGCTGCCAGTAACGCGGCGATCTCTTTCAGCCGCGCCACTGTCCGGGCTTCAAACCGCAGTGTGAACAGCGGTTCGGTAACCGAGGCCCGGATCATGCCCCAGCCGTCGGGAAATTCCAGCCGGACGCCGTCGATGCGGTTGGGCTGGTAAGCGGCATGAGCCAGCGCCAGCGCGTCCAACACCGCTTCCTTATCCCGCCCCAAATAAGGCACCCGGATGTCCGGGGTCAGCGGATACTTGGGAATGGCGGCGGCCAGTGCCGCCAGACGACCATGCTTCGCCACAAATTCGCAGACTTTGACGCCGGCAAACATACCGTCATCATAGCCCAGCTCGCGGAAAAAGAAGTGCCCGCTGATTTCACCGGCAAATAGGGCGTTTTCCCGCTGAAAGGCGTCTTTGCAAAAGGTATGTCCGGCCCGGGCCATCACCGCCCGGCCACCGGCTTTTTCAATTTCTTCCCGGGCCACCATCGAGCATTTGGCGTCGTAGATCACGGCGCCTTTTTCCTGTTCCAGATACTGGCGGGCCAGCAGCACAATGATATCATCGTTGCTGACCACCCGGCCATTTTCGTCGACAAAACCGACCCGGTCGCCGTCGCCGTCGAAGGCAACGCCGAGGTCGGCGCCGCAGTCGCGGACGGCTTGCCCCAGCGCGGCCAGATTCTCCGCCAGCGCCGGGTTAGGCGGCCGGTGGGGAAATGTGCCGTCGGCAGTATCAAACAGCGGAGTTGTTTTGTATCCCAATTTACGGAACAATTGCGAAGCTATCCCAGCAGTGGCGCCATTGCCGGCATCCACGACCACGTGTAGTTTTCCCGGCTGACAATAGGCCGCGGTATCGTGCAGATAAGACGCAATGACCGGTTTTGGCTGTACGGAACCTTCACCGTGAATCCGGCTATTTTCCACCACCAGCCGCCCAATCTCCGCCACGTCGGCTTCGGTGACCGGCTGTGGCCCGAACACCATTTTAAAGCCGTTATACGGCGCCGGATTGTGAGAGGCGGTAACCATCACGCCGCCATCCAGTTGCAGCGCCTTGATCGCATAGTAAAACACCGGCGTCGCCACGGTTCCCAAGTCATATACCTGGCAGCCGGATTCCGCTAACCCCGCCGTCAGGATACGCTGCAGCCCCGGTGTGGAGAGACGCACGTCACCACCCACCGCCACACGCTGCCCCTGAAACCGGGTCCCCAACGCCAGCGCGATACGGCGAGCCAGGCTATCGGTCAGTTCACTGCCGGCCAATCCCCGGATATCGCAGGCTTTAAACACGTTCATTTCCGTCCCCGGCTTCAAGGGTTCTCCTCCACCGATTTTCGGGGACCGGCGATCAATATCCCGGCACTGGTGCCAATCCGGGTGGCGCCGGCGGCGATAAACTGTTCGGCCTGTTCTTTACTGCGGATCCCTCCGGACGCTTTAATACCGATTTGATCGCCCACTTCCTGACGAAACAGGCGAATATCCGCCAATTGGGCCCCGGCGCTGCCAAAGCCGGTAGAGGTTTTGACAAAGTGAGCGCCGCCTGCCAACACGGAGTGACAGGCCTGGCGTTTTTCCTCCTCGGTCAGCAGACAGGTTTCCAGAATCACCTTGACCAGTTTTCCTTCAGCAGCTTCCACCACCTGGCGGATTTCTTCGGTCACCGCCTGCCACTGTCCGGCTTTGGCAGCAGCAAGGTTCATCACCATGTCCAGTTCGTCCGCCTTGCGCAATATGGCTTCTTTGGCTTCAAATACTTTGACCGCCGTCAGGTTGGCACCCAGCGGAAAGCCGATCACCGTCGCCGTTTTGACTCCGGTGCCCCGCAATTGATGCGCGGCCAAATCTACGTAACAGGGGTTGATGCAGACTGCGGCAAACTGATATTCGGCTGCTTCCTCGCATAACCGGATAATATCTTCAATGCCGGCATCGGCTTTCAATAGCGTATGATCAATATAGTCAGCTAAATTCATGGTTTCCCTCCCGTATTTCACACCATATTGTTCTTAATTTACACTTCGCGCTTTAACGGCCAATCCCCTTGTCAGCGCTAATTCCTTTCTATTATATAATAACGGAAAGCGGGAAATCAAAACAAAAAACCGGGAGTCATTCATCGCCATGAATTTCTCCCGGACTACACTTCCGCTGTGACCGCCTGTGCGTTCGATCTTTTTAGTTTACTGAGGTAAGTGTTGATCACCTTTACCTTCTTGTTCCTGGCAACCTGGGCAAGTACCAAAGAAGTAGAACTGTTGACCATTCAGGCGATATTCGGTACTGGCTGCGACTTTGGAGACAAAAGCGCTGGGATCAATCCCGTGCAGGTCATCCACCCGCCCGCAGGCAATACAACGGACATGGGCATGGTTGGAGGTATCCGCGTCATAACGGAAACTGTCTTCACCAACGTTCAAAATCTGCACCAAATCAATTTCTTTAAGAATTTCAATTGTCTTATAGACGGTGGCTAAGCTCATTGTCGGATACGTCGGCTGCAGTTTGTTAAAAATCATCTCTGCACTGGGATGCGCCTTACTTTCCTCCAATACGCTGTAAATGGCCAACCGTTGGGGCGTTACTTTAAAACCCCGGTCCCGTAATAGTGAAGTAACACAAACTTTCACATCCAACCCCCGCTTTACAAATTCATCAATCATCATTTCATTCGTCATTTGTCGTTCGTCGTTTGCACAGGTAAAGATTTCCTAACTTTAGCCATCAACGGAAAATAGTTTTCTTGTAGTTTTTAATTTGATTCTATACCGTATGTGTTC
>DATMYQ010000107.1:0-3188 GCA_035560935.1 Patescibacteria group bacterium
ATATATTATGGGGATTTTAAGTTAAAAGATGTGTGGAGGGGCTGGTGTTTAAACAACTATTATTAGAAAGGGTAAGAATTTGCAAACATTGTTTCCAAAGAAAATGATCCAATTCAACAGTAATATTTCGGAGGGATTGCGCATGAAGAAAAAAATGATCGCGGTGCTGGCGATATTGCTGATTGCCAGTTTGGTCGGCCCAGCGTCCGCAGCGCCCAACCCGTTTGTGGATGTTCCCGCAAAACACTGGGCGTATGACGCCGTGAATACTTTGGTGAAAAACAAAGTGATTGACGGTTACGGTGATGGAACCTTTCGGGGCGACCGAATCATGAGCCGCTATGAAATGGCTCAAATTGTCGCCAAGGCAGTGGCTCGTGCCGATAAGGCGGATGCTGCCAATAAAGCGTTGATTGATAAACTGCAGGTGGAATTTGCCGCGGAATTGCAGAACCTGGGAGTTCGGGTGGAAAAACTGGAGAAAAATATGGGGAGCGTCCAATTTTCCGGTGATGCCCGTATCCGCTACATGAAAAACCTGGATTTAAGCGGTACTAACGCGGCGGGCAGTACCAGTCCCGGACGGTTTGAAAACCGGATACGTTTGACGGCTACTGCCGATTTGAATGAGGAATGGAGCTTTAGCGGCCGGTTTGGCGCGCAAAATACGAGCAACATGGATGACGGCAGCGGGAACCGCATATCCAGTAACGGCATGACCGGTTTCGACCGGATGGAACTGAAATATGCGCCGGCCAAGAACAAAAACTGGGCGTTTACCCTTGGCCGCTCCGATGTTTTCGTGGGTCAGGGCATGATTTATGATAATTTTTTTGATGGCTTTACCGCGACGTATACCACTGACAAGTTCCGGGCCCGGGCCTGGCTGGGCGAAAATGCCAACACCATCAACATGTGGCTGGATGAAAGCAGCGTTGCCGAGGTAAATTCGCAAAATCTGTCAATGGTAGAATTGTTTTGGCAGGCAAGCCCCAAGGTACAATTGACCACTGCGTACATGAAAAATATCAGCAGCCAGTATCCGTTTAAAATTTTCACCATCGGCGGCAACGCACAACTGAGTGACGACTTTAAACTGAGCGCGGAATGGGCGAAGAACTATTACAACTTTAGCGAGATTCAAAATGCCGCCTATGATGCCACAGCACAAAAAACTGCATGGTGGGTGGATCTGGCTTATAAAGGAGCCGACCCGGAAAAACCCGGTACCTGGGGAATGGATATCGCTTATAAATCTCAGGGAAAGGATTCCATTGACACTGTGCAGACCACCTGGAACTATTCCAGCGGCATCAGTGGCAGTACGCTGGGAGGTTACGGCCTGAAAGGCTGGGAATTTAACTTTAACTACACCTTCGCCAAAGGCGCCAACCTCAATCTGGGCGTTGGCGTGTTTAAACCCTACGACACGAATTATTCTTTAGCCACTGGTGGTTTTGACAAATATAATACTGCGTATCACGCGATTACTACTTTCGCTTTTTAAATAATGGCCATAAAATGAACAGGATAGTTAAAAATAAGGAGAGATGGATGATCATGAAAATGTTGAAACTTTTAAGCGTTTGTATCGCCCTCGTTATTTGCAGCGGTATGGGGTATAGCGGTTCTAAAGTACAGGCGGCGGAAGCGCCTCAGGATAAAAAAGCCATCCTGGTGGTGAGTTTCGGCACTACCTATGCGGATGCCCGTAAAGCCAACATTGAAAGTGTGGCGAATAAAATTAGCAAGACTTTCCCAGGTTATGACGTGCGTATGGCCTTTACTTCGCGGATCATCCTGAAAAAAATTGCGGACCGCGACGGCATTAAAATTGATACAGAAAAGCAAGCGTTAAACCGTTTGAAAGCCGAAGGCTATAGCGAAGTGATTGTGCAGCCGCTGCATATGATTCCTGGTGAAGAATACGATAAAGTCAACAGTTTGGTGGCGCAATACGCTCACGATAAAGCGTTTGCCAAAATTGAACTGGGGCGCCCGATCTTCGATTACACGGGACAGGAAGAAAAGCCGGATGATTATCAGATTGCCATTGACGCGCTGAAAACCCAGCTGCCGAAACTGGCGAACAAAGAAGCTGTAGTCTTCATGGGACACGGCGGCGTCCATCCGGCCAATACCGCGTACGCGGCGCTGCAACTGCGTTTTCAGGATGCCAAACTGAAAAATGTGTTTGTGTTTGCTGTGGACGGTGAAGGGTATCCCACATTGGACAGCGTTGTTGAAAAGTTAAAAGAACAGAAAATTAACAAAGTGACACTGATGCCGCTGATGCTGGTCGCCGGCGACCATGCCACCAATGATATGGCCGGTGACGAAAAAGACTCGGCAAAATCAGTTCTTCTCCAGGCGGGATTCAAAGTAGAGACGTATCTTCACGGTTTAGGTGAAAATGGGGCGATTCAGGATATCTACGTGCAGCACGTAAAAGACGCCATGGAAGGCAAGTACAACCGTCATGAACGCGGCAAGGACCGTCCGGAAATTCCGGTTATTGACTAATATAATTGGAGATGTATGATTCGGTATCGAAAAAGTACTCTGTCTGGTAATCACCGTATTAACTGCTAGAGACAGGATGGAGATTTTTTGCAGACGGTTGCTTTGTAAAAACAAGTGCGCTGTGTTTGTTGTGGATATCGTGAGGCCAAGGGGGAATTCCTTTATGAAGGGAGTTCTCCCTTTCTTTGTTGGCGGTCAAAATTTGGAGCAGATAAAAATTAGATTCATATTTGATGTTATCTAAAATTTCAGTCAGAAGTATTGACTGTATGACCGGTATATAGTCTATACTATGTTGGTAGACAACTAAATATTGGAAGATAGGCGCCCGCAAGGGCTTAATAGAGAAGTTCGGTGCGATACCGGCGCGGTCCCGCCACTGTAATAGGGAGCGAATCCATGATATGCCACTGAAACAATTGTTTCGGGAAGGTTTGGATGAGCAGTGATCTAAAGTCAGGAGAACTACCTATCTAAAAATCACCGTTTATAACCCACGAGGTATGGGGAGGGGATTCAGTGGCAAAACAATTGCTGTCTGGCTTAATTCACTCCTGGTTCACAGCCAGGATTTTTTATTGCCATTGGTAAAAGTCGCTATCTCCTGACCATATGACGGTCAGGATTTTTTTATGCTAAAAAAGATGAGAAGTTATGAATGATAA
>DATMYQ010000108.1:0-4213 GCA_035560935.1 Patescibacteria group bacterium
AGTTCATTCACCGTATCCAAATATGAATTCATAAATTGTTGCTGTTTTTCCGTAACAGCCGGCAACGGAAAAAAAGGCGAATCCTGATCTTCATCATAAGACAAGCTCTCATCCACAGCTTCGCAAACATCAACAACAAAAACATTCCAATTTTGCAAACGATCAATTAATTTTTCTGTAAGAACCGTATTCTGCATCAGAATCACTCTGCCGCCGGAACCGATCACCGGCGCGGCTAAAACCATGCCCGGCTCTGTGTCCTGAATGCGAAATCGTCTACTGTTCATTTGCTACATCTCCCGTTTTCATTTACTAAATATCTCTGCCAACCTGGATTGAAAGCCTCTATCCATTGCTGTATAATAAAAGATGCCTTTACTGCTGCGATAAAAGGCGATAAATCTAGTTATCAGGTGCTTTAGCAATGAAATTTTTTTTGCCAAAACCCTTTCTTAGCCGCCTCATGCGGGCTATTACCGAGTTTGACATGATTTCCTCCGGAGACCGGATATTAATCGGGTTATCGGGAGGTAAAGACAGTTTGTTTTTGACCTTTGCCTTAGCCTGTCTGCGAGACATTATGCCACATAAAGTCCAATTACACGTACTAACCATTGATCCCCAGTTCACCGACACCTTTGATCCCGGTCCGTTGACAACCTTTTGCGCGGACCTGGACATCCCTTTCGCGCTGAGGAAAGCGGATATTGCCGGAATCATCGCCGCCAACCAGGGAAAGGATCCTTGTTTTACTTGCGCTTTTTTCCGGCGCGGCGCTATGAATCGTTACGCCCGGGAAATCGGCTGCAACAAAATTGCTTACGCCCATCACCATGATGACGCAGTGGAAACTTTTCTAATGGGTCAGTTGTACGCCGGCCAGTTAAAAACTTTTCTGCCGGTAACCCCGCTGAGCCGAACCGGTCTCACCGTTATCCGCCCCCTGATTTACTTTCGGGAACGGGAGTTAAAAGAAAGTATTGCCCTCCATGGGCAAGCTCCCCTCGATAGCCCCTGTCCTTTAAACGGAAAAACCAAACGACAGGAGATCAAAGAAATAATTGCCGCCTGGGAGCAGATTAACCCTTCGTTCTACACCCACTTGGCCTCAGCTATGCGCTCTGGAACCAGCGTCGAATTATGGCCGCCAATTCCGGAACGGGAAGAGCTTCATAGCCGGCATCGGACATTCTGGCAGCTGCCGTAACGAACACTCAGACTGGCTCTCATTTAACTATATCGCATTTTTAATGTGCGAACTTAAATAGTAATCGCTATCCATGCGAGAGCGAAAATTCTGCCTTTTTCCCTTTTCGCTTAGCCAACAAGTACAAGACCATTAATTTTCTGGCTTAAACTTCATCACCGTATCATTCAATCGTCCAAAACATCCCAAAAAGGATCCTTTTCCTTATGGGATTTTTTTTGTTCATGTCCGGCGCAACGGATCAGTTTGTGCGCCAAAAAATAACCAAATCCAATGATCGTTTCCACCGGAGAAAAATGTTCGATCGTACTGTCAAACAAAAAATTCGCTGCGCCCGTCACTTCCTCATCTCCTGCCCACAGCATCACTGCCAGTGGCACCTTGGGTAACGCCTGAAAACGCGCCGCCTTATGGCCCATGGACAAGTTTGTCCCTCCCAGCCACTGTCCGCAGCGTTCAAAAAGTTCCAAATCGCCGGAAAACGTCTTCGCCAGTGCCAAATTAACCTCTTTGTAAAAAGCCGGGAAAAACACACTACCTCCGTCCGGAACTTCTTTCAGCGTGATCCATTTCCCGGTCGGCTGAATATCCTTGGCCCAGCTTAAATAATTGAAGATCATAATGCCGGCGCCAACGGAACACGGGCGATTTCGCACCAAATCAACAATTTCGCCGGACTTTAAATCCACACGATGCTGTCGTCCAAAAAAAGGCACAGTAAAACAGCCGCTTACCGGATCAAAAGTTGCTTCGGCATTGTGCGCCGCCGTCAGCGGTTCTACCGCCCGCAACTCTTCCAATGCCTTATCGTAAGCAATGCGATAATTGGATTCCACAGATATTTCGTCTCCTTCCATTCTGCTTTCATTTACATACACGGAATGACAGCAACCTGGCTGCTTCCATCTCTGCCCGCCTGCTGCCAATCTCCCGGCAGTTATCTTAATATCTTAGATACAAAAATCAGACGCACTCCCTGATTTTCCAGCTCAGGAATGGCTTCCCGAAGCGCCGTGGCCGTATTGGGGCGGGCGTGACAAATCACCGTCGCCGTACCGTGGCGGATGGCCAATTCTCCGGCTGTGCGCAGTTGCCGTTTAATGGCGCCCACATCGGAACTATTATCCAGGAACAGCTCATTTTCACCGGTTCTGATTCCCATTTGCCGGGCTGTTTCTACGGCAATGGACTGACCATTGGTACGACTATCCACAAAAAACAGATTTTGCTTTTTGAGAGCGCTTAAAACTTCCCGCATCACCCGCCGGTCTGCGGTCGCCCTTGATCCCTGATGATTGTTTACGCCGATAATTCCCGGCAAGGACGCCACGGCTTTATTAACTGTGCGTTGAATTTCTTCGTCGCTCATCCCCACAGTAACCGTAATGGCTTCTGACTCTTCATTCGCGCTCAGCGGTTCCAGCGGCAAGTGCAACATCGCCTGCAAGCCAGCGGCATTCGCCCGTGATACCGTTTCACCACTATGAGGCCGATAAGGCAATACAGCAAAAGTCAATGGGCGTCCCAGATTGATAAACGTCGTAATGGAGTCTGCCGTATAGCCAAAATCATCCACGATAATCGCCAATTCGCCTTTACCCTTACCTAATGGTTTGGCTGGTTCCGGAACCGTTCCCGGCGTGCTGGCGCTGCCCTCAATGATAAGATAGATCCGGTCAGTGACGATCGTCACCGGATCACCGTTCAACGTATCCCGTACCCCTAAATCCAGGCGTACCGCCGCTGTGCCTTGATATCGATCGCTCTCCGCTTTCAATATCTCGCCACCCGCCGCTTTAATTTTCTCCGTCAGAATCTTGCTCACGGCATCCTGCGTCATTTCCGGCGGCACCGTCAAAGAAAATTGTCGAACATGCCAGTGAATACTGCCGGTTCCGGACGAGCGCGGCGACTCCTTGTTGCTTTCCTTTACATCTTTTCGCGTTCCCTTAATCCCGGTCAAACCATTATCCACGGCAGCATGCATCTTTTGCGAGGCCGCCGTATAATCCACATTGCCGTCGCTTTCCGTTTTCTCCACCTTGACCGGTCCCGAAGGTGACAATGTTCTTAACGGATCCGTTCCATCCGGCATTACCCAAAACAGCAGTGCTGCCAGCAGTACAGCTGCCAACAGCAGCCATTTCGCACGTCCACGTCGTTGAGGCGGTCCACTTTTTTTACCCGGTCCATTTTTTTTCGTCACCGGGGTTTTTGCCATACTATACCGCCCCTTTCGCTATTTCTTTTTCCGCGACTAGGAACGGAAATTAATAAATTGCAGATCAACATCAAAATCCTTTTCTTTCAGTTTTTGAATCACTTGCTGCAAATCATCCTTCTTGGATCCAATGACTCGGACCTGGTCATCCATAATCTGAGCCTGAACTTTGAGTTTTTGTTCTTTAATATACGCCACAACTTCCTTACCTTTTTCCTTGCTGATTCCTTTCTGAATAGTAATCAGCTGGCGTACCTTACCACCGGAAGCATCTTCTACCTTGCCTAATTGCAGACATTTTAACGGCACATTTCGTTTCACCATTTTGGTTCGCAGAACGTCAATCATGGCACCCAATTTATATTCGTCTTCCGCCGAAATTTTCAGGGAATCATTTTCCAAAACCATTTGAGCTTTACTGCCCTTAAAATCATATCTTTGCAAAATTTCCTTCGTAGTCTGATTGACCGCATTATCCATTTCCTGCATATCTACATTTGAAACAATATCAAAAGAACAATCTTTGGCCATCGCGTTATCCCTCTCCTTTTATGTGATGTACAGGCTTTCGCTTTGCCTGTTTTAGAAAACCTACATAATATCATACCATCCCGTTCTCGAAAAATGAAGCATATTCTTAGATCATAAAACGATTACCAGTTGCCATAGCATTTTCGCTATTAGCACTAAAGCCAGATCTTAACTTAAATCAAATTTCTCTAAATTTTCCGTATCCGGTAACTCATCTTTAAAGGATTTCCTCTTTCCACTGCGAAATATAGTAT
>DATMYQ010000109.1:0-3300 GCA_035560935.1 Patescibacteria group bacterium
GTAAAATAACTTTACAAAAAGCAAAGCATACATTACAATCATTTCAAAACTGACGGAAAGGATTTTACCGATGGGAAACGTGAATAATAAACTGCGCTATCACCGCCGGATGCGTGATTTGACTCAGGATGATCTGGGCGCAGCGCTGGATGTGACCCGCCATACGATTATGGCAATAGAAAAACGGAAGTATGAGCCTTCAATAGCGCTGGCGTTAAAAATTGCCGCATTTTTCGGTGTACCCGTTGAAGAAATGTTTTTTCTGGAGGAGGTCGAAAAGCCATGTTCCGATTAAAACCGCATAAAATGCTGCAGGCGTGGGGATTCTTTACGTTGCTCGCCGTCATCGCCGCCGTGGTACACATCGTTACGGCGGATCGGATTTACTTTATGATACCGGCGACCGCCGGACTGCTGCTGCTGGTGCTGATTTACGAACATCTCAACCGGCGGGCTGACGGTCCCGGCTACGACCGCGTACTCAAGGACGAGCGCTTGGACAAGATCGCGACCGAAGCAGTTCGGCTGGCCTGCTATTATTTTTTTGTCACACTATGGGCGCTGGCGCTGGCAGTGGATCTTCCCGCGTTCAGCTTTGTCCGCCAGCATATCAGTGCAGTGCTGGCACTGGTCGTACTGATCGGCCTTTTGATTTACGCCGGCTTTTTCAGCTGGAAAAAGTACCGGATTTGATCCGGAAAAGGAGTGGTTTCCATGCAGCAAAAAACCAAGTACGGCGGTATCGTTATCCTGAGTGCAGCGCTGTGTCTGCTGCTGCACATCCTCCTGCCGGCGGCACTGACAACTGAAACTCCGCCTGACAGCCTAAGCGGACTGGCGCAGCAGCTCGGCTTTCCCCTGACGGCGCTGTTATGGGCGCTCATGGCTTACGGCTGTCTGGCCGTTGTTTTTTATCTGATCGGCAACAGAATTCCCGGGAAAACAAGCGCCCGTGGCCGGCGTTACGGCATCGCCATTGGCGCGCTCTGGCTGCTGGGCTATGTGATGTGCCTGCCGAAATTCGGCAATCCGTTTACCGCCGAGCTGGCCGGCGGACTGTGCGATGCACTCCCGGTGCTGATCATGGGCGAAATGCTGGGGCGGATCACCGACTCAAAATTTACACCGGATACAATGCTGCCGTTGCCCCGGGTTCCGGTTTTTGCACCGCTGACGATGTTCACGCTGGTTTTTTTTCTGGCCCGTACGGCGGCTTACTATCTTGACCTCATCAACATCGGTTTGCAGCTGAACGCCGCCTACACGTTGGGCTGGACGTTGCTGATGGGTTTGGCTCTGGGCCTATTCTACATACTGTTAGGCCAGGCAGTGACAACCACAGCGGCGCTAAACCGGGCCTTCCGGTTTGGATTTTTGCTATTCGGCTCAATCTGGGGAAGTTTCATTATGTTTTTTCCGCTGATCCTCCAAGGCGAGCTGTTCCATACGCTGCGGATGTTGCTGATCGACATGCTGGCGGTCACGGCTGCATACTACTGGGCTGAAAGATCACATGTTGCACCGCAGCAAACAAAAAAGCCGCTTGATTCAGCCCTTGGGCAAAAAAGCAAGCGGCTTTGTGAAATTAACCGGCTATAGCGACGCTTGCGTCAAAATACCTTGTCGGCGGCTGCCCTATCGAATTTGCCGGTTGCCTTTCAAAAGGATGCATCAAAGTTCCACGCACCACCATAGTGTCGTCATGGACAGCAGCCTTTAAATAGCAAGCATTACTTTCTCATAACAATTAAAGGGCAGTTCTCGCATGGGAATAAATATTTGGCCAACTTTTTTATACCCTCGTTTTTCATATAGCTTGTTTGATTTGGGATTTGCTGTATATGCATCCAACTTTACCGATTGATAATCTTTTTTCTTTGCATATTCTTCTGCAAAATCCATCAGATTCATGGCAATTCCTTTCCCTTGCCAATTCGGATGTACGGCGAGCCTGTGTATTATCAGATTTCTGCCAGTTTCCTCAAGCCATTCTATTTTTGAATATTCTGCCGGCTGATCTTCGTTTATTGTAATCATTCCAATATAGTCATCATCATTCTTGATCAAAAATAGTGTTCTTTGTTGAATATCCTCCGTAACTACATCCCTGTTCGGATAATGTTCATTCCACTGAAAAATATTTTTGGATTCCATATCCAGGATGCATGCCTGTATGAGATTGACTATTCCTTCTGCATCATGCAGCATCGCTAATTTAATATCCATGGTTGGCCTCCTTTAAAAGAGCATTTATTAACCGCCATGTTGGACAGCCATACATCATACGTTCGGTTAACAGCCCGGACACTCGCCCTCAAGAAACTTGCTTACTTGGCGATGCTTGTTCCTCACGCGTCAATATATTCCCGTGGGAATCACGGACCCGTTAAAGCGCCGCTGACCCTTGTTATATAATGACCGAAATTTTCAGGGTCTGTAAACACTTTTGCG
Organism: Patescibacteria group bacterium; assembly: GCA_035560935.1. Taxonomy (GTDB): domain Bacteria; phylum Bacillota; class Negativicutes; order Sporomusales; family Sporomusaceae; genus DATMYQ01. The sequence goes on from DATMYQ010000109.1 coordinate 2,452, forward strand.
TTTTTACCCGTTTTATATCTATAGGTACCACTTATGTGTAAAAAAGCGCCAATTATTACCGCAAGGATTGTTCCACCATCATCTCCGGTGTATATTGAATTGAAAGGGTAAACTTTAAGCAAAAAATGGAGGAATGAAAATGAAGCAATTCTCTTGCTCCACCCTGAGCAAAACTATCTTGCTGGGAATCGTCGCCATGATAATTTTGGCATTCCCCGCTATCACTCATGCTTACTCCTACCAGAACAACGATTTCTTGTTCCGGCTGGAGTGCCCGCAACAACCGGTCCAGGTCGTGCCCATCAATGGAAATGAACGCGGTGTGGGGTTAGATTTTGGTCCCACCGATGCAGACCCTTATCTCTGGCTAATTCAAGTTCAGCCGGATAACTTCATTGATCCCCGGCCATTGTCACCGGCAGATCGGGAAAAATTGCTGGAGGCCCTAAAAAAAGAGAACTACGGAACCGGTAAAATTTGCGAAAGTGCCTCGTTCATCAATGTCGGCAAGTATGAAGGCGTCCTGTTACTGATTCGTGATCCGGAAGACCGGCTGGCCATCACTATGGTTCAGACGGAACGGGGCTGTTATCTGCTCACCCTGGTTGGCAGTCTAAGCAACGACAGCGACTTTAATCAAAAACTACAGATATACAAGCAAGGTTTGCTATCCTTCGCCACACTTTGAGCTTTTCATTGTACTAAATCCCGCCCGACGGATTGTCAGATGGTTTTTTTGGGGGTTCTATGTCAAATGTGGGGGTAAGGAACATAAAATGAATGTTGTAAGGCAGGGAGCTTTCCAAGCGACCTGCCTTTTCCCATCAAACAATACGCATATATTTCATA